>JBEDKU010000387.1:0-11786 GCA_041172045.1 Verrucomicrobiota bacterium
ACTGCGGGCTGATGTTGTCCGGTGTGGGCGTGGGCGGCGGCGGCAAGGTTGGGTTTGGCGGGGTCGTTGGCGGGGTCGGACTCGTTGGTGGAGTGGTCGGGGGAGCCTGCGTGATGTCGATACTAACGGTCGCCGCCGCCGAATCCCCGGCTCCATCGTTGGTGCGGAAGGTGAACTCGTCGGTTCCCACAAAGTTGGCGGCGGGGATGTAGGTCAGGTTCGGCACGGTTCCGAGGAGGGTGCCGCTGGTTGGATTGGCTACCACGGTGTAAGTGAGGTCGGACGACTCCTTGTCACTGCCTGACAGCAGGATCGCAAGCGAAGTGGCGTTGTCGGTCGTCAGCGTTTGGGAAACCGCCAGCGGCGCGTCGTTGACCGGTGAGACGGTGATGGAAATGACGGCTGGTGACGAATTGAGGCTGCCGTCGTTGGTGATGAAGGTGAAGCTATCGCCGCCGTTGTAATCCGCGGCAGGTGTGTATTTCAAATTGGGGGGCGCGCCGGTGAGAACGCCGTTGGCAGGACCACTGACCACGGAAAAAGTCAAGGGGTCGCTATTCGCATCGGTGCCGGTGAGGACGAGATTGGGTGATGTGTCTTCCGTAACCGTCCATGCCTTGGGGGTGGCGACGGGCGCGGTCGGTGGCAACGCTGCCTGCGCGACGGTGATGGTGATGGTCGCCACCGCCGAGTTGCTGGCCCCGTCTCTCACTCGATAGGTGAACTTGTCGGACCCGACGAAGTTGGTGGTAGGGGTGTAGGTCAGGTTCGGCGCGGTGCCGCGCAGCGTGCCGCTGGCAGGCTGGGTGACGACGGTATAGGTGAGCGCGGACGCTTCCTTATCAGTGCCTTGCAGCAAGACCGCAAGCGCGGTGTTCCTGCTGGTCGCCACTGTTTTGGAAACCGCCGCCGGCGCGTCGTTGACCGATGAAACGGTGATGGAAATGGTGGCCGCCGCCGAGTTCAGGCTGCCGTCGTTGGCGATGAAGGCGAAACTATCCGTGCCGTAGTAGTCGGCGGTGGGCGTGTATCTCAGATTGGGCGGAGTGCCGCTGAGCACGCCTTTCGTGGGAGCTTTGGTCACGGAGAATGTCAGCGGGCTATTCTCGGCGTCGCTACCGCCGAGCATGACGTTGAGCGCGGCGTCTTCCGGAACCGTCAAGGCCTGGGCCAGCGCGACGGGTGCGGTGTTCGTCGTCGTCGTTTGGGCGACGTTGATGGTGATGGTCGCGACCGCCGAGTCGAGGGCGCCGTCCCTCACGCGGTAGGTGAACCTGTCAGTGCCCACGAAATTCGCGGCCGGACTGTAGGTGAGGTTCGGCGCGGTTCCTAGCAGGGTGCCGCTGGTCGGCTGGGTGACCACGGTATAAGAGAGGGTGAAAGAGTCCTGGTCACTGCCGCCCAACAGGATCGGAAGTTGGGTGTTTTTGTTGGTCGTCACCGTTTTGGAAACCGCCACCGGTGCGTCATTGACCGGTGAGACGGTAATGGAGACAGTGGCCGCCGCCGAGTTCAGGCTGCCGTCGTTGGCGATGAAGGTGAAACTATCCGTGCCGTAGTAGTCGGCGGTGGGCGTGTATCGCAGATTGGGCGGAGTGCCGCTGAGCGCGCCTTTCGTGGGGGCGTTGACCACGGAGAACGTCAGCGGATTGCTATCCGCATCGGTGCCGGTGAGGACCAGATTGAGCGCGGTGTCTTCCGACACGGTGAGCGAGTTTGCGAGCGCGACCGGCGCGCGGTTGGTGGGGGTCACCGTGGGAACCCAGTAGGAAACAACTGCCGAAGACTGGCTTTGAAGTCCCGCCTGGTTGACGGCGCTGACCACGAAATAATAGGTTGTTCCCGCCGTGAGTCCGGAGATGGAGGTGGTGGGATTCGTCCCGACGCTCACCTGGTTGTTATAGACACCGAGCGTGGTGCCATAGGCCAATCGATAACCGGTGATGTCGCTCTCGGGATTCGAGTTCCAGGAGACCGTCGCGTTCGCCGCCATGGCCGTGGAACCGGCGAAAAGCCCGGCGAGGGCGAGTCCGACTCCGAGCAGCCCGGCCTGGAAAACCGGAGCAAACCGATGAAGCCATGCCCTCGCGGGAGCCGATTTGCCGCGGAGGGAATCCTGTTGCGCATCATCGAAATAGTTCATGGCGAAGCGTGTGATTGATCCCGGGAATGATGGCAATCTCATTTTCGCTAACATCACCACACGCCGTAAAATTAGGAAAAATTAATGAATTTGCAATAAAATATACACAACCGCTTGAAGGGTAAAGTTTCAGGGCGCTCCCTCCGGGACGCTGTGATTTTCGGAATGCGAACGAAGCGTCTAGCTGGAAGTTTTGAAAGGCGCTTAAAGTAAGAGTTTAAGGCGAATTCTTCGATTTTCCGGGGGGGAAACATCTAATTTATTCACTTTTGCCGGTGAAGCGCGGTTTCCGGCCGGAGCCCGATCGCGGCGGCAAGGGCCGTGAAACCTGCTAGCCACGGCGTCCGGGTCCGGCTCACGAAACCGCATCCGCCGCTTCGGGTAGCAGAAAGGAGGTGTGGCATAGCTCGGCATATTTCCCGCCCCGCGCGAGCAGGCTGGCGTGGGTGCCCTGCTCGATGATCCTGCCTTTTTCCAGAACATAGATGCGGTCCGCGTTCTGGATCGTCGAGAGCCGGTGCGCGATGACGAAGGCGGTGCGGTTCTCCATCAGCCGGTCCAGCGCGTCCTGGATCAGTCGCTCGGTCTCGGAATCCACCGAGGCGGTGGCCTCGTCTAGCAACAAAATCGGCGCGTTCTTGAGCAGTGCCCGGGCGATGGAAAGCCGCTGCTTCTCGCCGCCGGATAGCTTCACGCCGCGCTCGCCCACGTTGGTGTCGAGTTGCTCCGGCAGCTCGCGGACGAAGCGGTCCGCGTGGGCGGCTTCCAGCGCGCTCCACAGTTCGGCGTCGGCGGCGTCGCGCTTGGCTAACAAAAGGTTCTCCCGGACGGTGCCGTTGAAGAGGAACGGCTCCTGGGTGACATAGGCAAGCTGGTCCCGCAGCGAGGCCTTGGCCAGCGTGGCGGTGGGGATTCCGTCGATGCTGATCTCGCCGGAGGTCGCTTCATAAAAGCGCGCCAACAGCGACAGCACGGTGGTTTTGCCCGCACCGGTCGAGCCGACCAGCGCGATGGTCTGTCCGGGCAGGGCGTCGAGCGTGACACCGTGCAAGGTCGGCTGGTCCTGATAGGAGAACGAAACGTTCTCAAAACGCACGTGGCCCGCGATTCGGGCGGGAAGCTCCGCCCCCTGGGTGGAATTGAGTTCTTCCTCGGAATCCAAAATCTCGAACACCCGGTCCGCCGCCGCCCGGCCGGATAGAATCATCTGGTTCAGCGAGTTCAGCCGGTCGATGGGTTCGTAGAACAGCGAGAGAAACAACAGGAATTTCGTGAAATCCCCCATCGTCAGCTCGCCTTTCATCACCGCGGATCCACCGAAGGCGAGCACCAGCACGTAGCCCGTCATCCTCAGGAACGACATGCCCGGCGAATAAAGCGCCCACCATTTCATCATCCGCAGCGTCGCCACCCGCAGCAGATCCGAGAACTGGTTGAAGCGCGCGTGCTCGGCGGACTCGGCGGCGTAGGCTTTGATCTGGCGGACACCGGAGATGTTGTCGTGCAGCAGGGCGTTCAAATCCGAGGCCGCGTTGCGCTGGTTGCGGTAGCGGTCGCGGCCCTGGGTCGAGTAGAACCAGGCGCCGACCATCAGGAACGGCACCGGCAACGTGGCCCACGCGGCCACCGTCGGATTGAGGAAAAACAGGAAAACGCCGATTCCCACGACTTGCAGCGCCGCGATCAGCCCTTGTTCCACACCGTCGATGAGCACCCGCTCCATGTTCGTCACGTCCTCGACCACCCGCGTCATGATGTCCCCGGTCCGCCGCGTATCGAACCACTGGAGCGGCAAACGCTGGATTTTTTGATAAAGATCCGAGCGAATGTCGAAGATCACCTTCTGTTCGAAGATGTTGTTGATGAAAATCCGCAGCGAGTTCAGCCCGTCTTTTGCCAAAAACCCGAACAATGCGGCGAAAATCCAAAAAGAAAATTCCGAATGCCGCGCGGGATAGGGAATGATTTCATCGATCACGTGGCCCGTCGCGTTCGGGAACACGAACACCGCCATCGTCATGCCCACCGCGCAGAAAAGCTGCGCCGCCGCTAGGCCGGGATAGTGCCGCAGGTAGGAAAAAACGCGTAGAATCGACTTCATCGGTGGCCAGAGCGATGCCCCCGCGTGACTGCTTTGTAAAGCCAAGGTCGAGCGAAGATTGAAAGTCTGTGAAATTTGGGATTGCGGAGGCCAATTCGGACTTCCTAGTGTCTCCGCACACAAGGAATTCAAAGCACACTACAAAAACCCATGGCCAACCTCTTCGGAATCCTCACTGCTATCGTCCTCGCCCTCGCCGCACTCGTCGCTTTTAAAAACAAGGACGCCTACGAAACCAAAGTTACCGAGACGGAAACCGAGAAAGATCTTCTCACCAAAGTGCAGGCCCGGCTGAAAACCGCCCAGGACGTTCTCAAGGCGCTGCCCGAGGAACGCGCCGGCGTGGACGCCGAAGCCGCCACCCTGGCCACTGCGAAAGCCGCCCAAGAGAAGTCCAATGACGAAATCAAGGCGGAGGTGGATGCCACGACCGCCAAGATCGCCACCAACAAGGAGAAACTCGACGGGATCCGTGAAAAGACCTCCAAGATGGGTGACCTCAAGGAACTTTCCTCGAAAATGCGCGCCACCAACGCCGAACTCGCAGAACTCACCCTGTCCATCGGCGCTGCGGAAGCCAAGCTCGCCAACCTCACCGCTCAGAACTCCGCCACCGACACCCAGATCAACGACGGCAAGCGCCGCATCGAGGATTACAACAGCGGCCAGTCCTTCCCGTCCCTGAAAACCCGCATCCGCTCGATCTACCCGAACTGGGGCTTCGTCACCCTCGCCTCCGGTAACAATGCCGGCGTGGTCACCAACTCCACTCTCAACGTCGTGCGTCAAGGCGAGACCATCGCCAAGCTCCTCGTCACCGCCGTCGAAAGCGGCTCCGCTTCCGCCAGCATCGTGCCGGACTCCCTCGCCTCGGACGTGACCCTCATGGTCGGTGATCAAGTGGTCGCCGGAACCAAGTCCACCAAGCCCGCCGGCAACTGATCGTTTGATTTTTCTCAAAACCCTCTCTTAGGATTATTCATGAAAGCCATTCTCTACATCGTTGCCATCGTCGCTGTCTGCGGTGCCGCAGTCCTCTCCTTCACCCACTCCAGCAAGTTCAAGGCCCTTGAAACCGAGCGGGTTGGAACGATCGCCAACAAGAAGGAAACCACCGCCAGCGCCGAAGCCGCGGATACCGAAATCAAAAAGGAAAGAGCCCTGCTCGCCGCCTCCCAGGAAAAAAAGGACCTGCTTGAGCAAAGCGTCTCCTCCCTCAAGTCCGCAGGCAGCGCCCTCACCAGCGACGTTGCCAAGCTCAAGGGAGACCTGAAAGGCCAGGACGAGGAGTTTGCCGAACTCCAGAAAGCCCTGGATGAAGTGAACACCATCCTCGCCGCCCTCGGCGGTGGCGTCACCCTCGACACCCTGCCGGAAAAAATCCAGGAGATCGAAGACGACAAAAAGGCCAAGCAAACCAAGCTTGAAGAACTCGAAGTCCTCATCGGCGGTTCCGAAAAAACCCTCGTCAACAGCCGCGCCGAACTCGACCGCATCGCCAAGCGGATGGTCGAGCGCAGCTCGCGCATCAGCCGCAACTCGATGCAGGCCGTCGTCACCGCGGTGAACCAAGACTGGGGATTTCTCGTCATCGGTGCCGGCTCCAACTCCGGATTCACCCCACAAACCACCTTGCTGGTGGAGCGCGACGGCCGCATGATCGGCCAAGTCCGCCCATCCTCGATCGAGGCGACACAAACCATCGCCGAGATCGAACTTGATAGCCTTGCCGCCGGCGTGCGCATCCAGCCAGGCGACCGCGTGATCCTCGCCAAACCAGCGGCCAACTGAGCCGGCCTTGATAGCCGTCCCGCGTGACGGTCGCCTTGGACTTTTTAATCGATCAAATCCCTGAATGCTGCGTCCAGCGTGGGGAACTGGAATTGAAATCCATCCGCTTCGAGAGCTGCGGGAATCGCCCGCTGGCTGGCGAGCAGGGCGCTGCTGAATTCGCCAAGCGCCAGCCTGAGAGCGAACGCGGGCGACGGTAGAATCGCCGGGCGGTGCACCGCAGCCGCGAGTTTGCGGGTAAAGTCGCGGTTGCGCTCGGGATGCGGCGCGGTGCCGTTGACCGGACCCGCGAGGGTTTCTGAAATGACGCCGTGGACGATGGCGGCGCGGAGGTCGGCCACATGGATCCACGGCATCCACTGCTGGCCGGAGCCGAGCCGGCCGCCGATGCCGAACTTGAAAATGGTGAGCAGTTTCTCAAACGCCCGCCCGCCTTTTCCGAGAACGACGCCGGTACGCAACTGGATGACGCGCACGCCAAGTGATTCCGCATCCCTGGCGGCATCCTCCCAGTCGCTGCACAGGTCCGCGAGGTAGCCCAAGCCGGGACGGGCGGTCTCGGTGAGGATTTCATCGCCTTGATCGCCGTAAATCCCGACGGCGGAGCCATTGACGAGCACCTTGGGCCGCGAGTCGGCGGGGAGTTTCGCGATCGCCTCGACGATGCGGTGGGTCACGCCCACGCGGCTTTCCCGGAACAATCGGCGGTTTTTTTCATTCCAGCGCTGGTCGATGGGTTCGCCGGCCAGGTTGATGACGGCGTGGTGACCGGAAAAATCCAGCCCGTCCGCGGATTGCCAACGGTCCACGCCGGGCACCCGGCCCGCTCCTGAGCGGCTGACGCCGGTGGTGGCAATGCCTTTATCCGCAAGCAGAACGGGCAGACCGCGTCCGAGGAAACCGGTTACTCCTACGATGGCGACGCGCTGATTCATCTGCATGGGTTAATCTACCGCGGATTCCAACCCGGCCAATTGGATTTTATCCCGTCGGTGGACGGGCTTTCGCCCTTTACTTCAGCTGTCCGTGGTTTTCTTATCAGTCCGATGTCGAAACTTGGCGCTTGGATCATCTTCCCGTTGTTGCTCCTGCGGCTTCACGCCCAGGATGGGCAGGTGCTTCCCGAGGAGACCGCCGTGCCGCCGCCGGGTATCGATACGATCACGCCGGTGCCCGCGCTGGATTTCACACTGGGCATGCCGGGAGAGAAGACCCTGCCCCCGCCGAAGAACCTGAAAATCGACAACTACGGCGGCGGGGTCATCGAGGGAGTGAAGGACACGGAGCTGCGCTACAAGGGTCCGGGAATCAAGGTGACCGGCGACAACGGCATGGAGGCCTTCGCCGACAGCGCGGTGGTGGACTTCAAGGCGCAGACGGTGACCTTCGAGGGGAATGTCAGCATCTATCAGGGAAACATCCTGCAACGCGGCGAACGGGCGGTTTATTTTTACGAGCAGAAAACCTTCGATGCGAACGGCATGCGCGCGTCGATGGATCCGATCCTGCTGGAGGCCGGCAAGTTCAGGGCCGAGGACCGCGGGGGGAAAAAAGTTTACGTCGCCGAAAACGGCGGGATCACCACGGATGATTCGGAAGATCCGGCCTTCTGGCTGCGCGCCAAGAAAACGACGGTGTTTCCGGACGACAAGATCGTCTTCAACAACATGCTGGTGTATGCCGGAGACGTGCCGGTATTCTGGCTGCCCTACCTGAGCCAGCCGCTCGACAAGGAGCTGGGCTATCACTTCCTGCCCGGCGCGCGCTCGAGTTGGGGGCCGTTCCTGCTCAACACCTACGGCATCATGCTCGGCGGCAAGACCGATCCGAAAACCGGCGAAAGGGAGGACTCTTGGCTGCTTTCCCGCTGGCACTTGGATTTCCGCGCCGAGCGCGGGGTCGGCGTGGGCCTCGACCTGGTGGACAAGCGGGTGGAGAACGACACCGAGATCTCCGGGCTGAGCTTTTACTATCTGAATGACATCGCCCCCGAAACCAGCACCACCGGCGTACCGCGCGGGGTCGTGGATCCGGAACGCTACAAGGTCGAACTCAAGCACCGCCTGGAGCTGGATTTCCCGGATGACGCCGAGTGGCGGCTCGACTCGAACTTCACGCTGCTCAGCGACCAATACTACCTCGAGGACTACGACATGGCGGTTTACCGGAGCGATCCTGCGCCGGACAACACGCTCGGACTCTTCCGGCGTGACGACCACTCGCTGCTGTCGCTCTACGGAAGATTCCGGATCAATGATTTCTATCGGGCGGACACGCGCTCGCCGGAGGTTTTCTTCGACCAGGCGCGGGCGCCGTTGTTCGACTCACCGGTGCTTCACGAGGGCAACACGTCGTTCGGCATCATCGGCGAGCAGGCGGCGGATCTCGCCAGCGGCACCATCATCAATCCCTTGCTGAAGCTGACTCCGGGCGATCCCACCGCCCAGTCGCTGCTCAACCAGCTCGGCGACTACGACCGGCAGCTCGCGGAACAACTCCTCGCCCTTCCCCCCGGCGACCCGCGGCGCGAGGCGCTGCGGACGCAGTTGTTGGACTCGAGCTACGCCCGCTTCAACACCTATCAGGAATTGTCGATGCCGCTGACTTTCGGCGAGGTTTTCCAAGTCACGCCCCGGGCGGGTGTCGGCTACACCCGCTATGACGCGGCGAACTGGGACATCGCCAACACCGACCGCACCTACCTCCACGGCGGGGTGGAGGTTTCCACCAAGTTCTCCAAGGACTTCGGCGGCCATCGGGATTCGCGCTGGGGGCTTGACGGACTCAAACACATTCTCCAGCCCTACGCGGCTTGGTCATTGATCTCCACCGACAACATCAGCATCACGGATCCCCAGGTGGACCGGCTCACGCCCACCACCCGCCCGCGGCCGCTGGATCCGGTGCGCTTCAACGCCATCGACGAGCTGCAAAGCTGGAACGTGGTGCGCCTCGGCACGCGCAACCGCCTGCTGACCAAGCGCAGCGACCAAGCCTTCGAGTGGTTCACGCTGGAAACCTACATCGACGCCTTCATTCAGGACCCCGAGGGGCGGAGGGATTATTCGAACCTCTACAACGACGCCCGCTGGCAGCCGCTGCCATGGCTGGCGGTGGGACTGGAAACCCAGTTCCCCATCGTCAACGACGGCTCGGGTTTCAACCTGTTCAACACGACCCTGAACTTCATGCCCACCCCGAACTTCACGTTCACGACCAACTATCTGGTCCTGAACGGCAATCCGGCGATTGAAGATTCCAATCAGCTGTATTTTCAATCCTATCTGCGGCTGAATAACAAGTGGGGCCTTGGCTCCATTGATATTGTCGAACTCGATGACGGCACCCTGACCCAACAGGAATACACCCTCCACCGCGACCTTGGAAGCTGGGTCATGAGAATGGGCGTCACCCTGGTGGACAACCGCCTGCAGACGGAATATGGCGCTGTTTTCAGCCTCACCCTGAAGGATTTTCCCTCGGTCTCCTTGCCTTTCGAAATTAGTGCGCAATAGTCGCCGCGAAATGACAATCACCACCGAAGATCTTCTCGCCTCGCTCTGCTGGCGCTACGCCACCAAACAATTCGACCCCTCCCGCAAGATTCCCGCCGACGTTTGGGACGCCATCGAGGAGTCGCTGGTGCTCACGCCTTCCTCCTTCGGCCTGCAGCCATGGAAATTCCTCGTCATCCAGGACCCCGGGATCCGCGCGAATCTAGCCACCGAGTCCTGGCGCCAACCGCAGGTGACCGAGGCATCGCACTACGTCGTCCTAACGGCCCGCACCGACCTGACCACCACCGACATCGACGCCTGGATCACACGGATGGCCGAGGTCCAGGGCAGCGGCCCGGAAGCCGTGGCTCCGCTCAAGGGAATGATCGAGGGGTTCGCCCAAGCGATGAGCCACGAGGCGCGACACGCCTGGAACATCCGCCAGTCTTACATCGTGCTTGGCCAACTGATGACCTCCGCCGCGCTGCTCGGCGTCGACGCCTGCCCGATGGAAGGCATCAGCCCGGCGGGTTACGACCACCTGCTCGGACTCGAAGGCAGCGGCTACGCGACCGTGGTGGCCTGCGCCCTCGGCTACCGCGCGGCGGACGACAAGTATGCCGGAATCCCCAAGGCCCGCTTCGAGCGCTCACGGGTCATCAGTCATGTTTAAAACTCCATCTTCTCCGGCGGCTTGATTCCGAGAATCTTCCACACGTCCTGCATCAGCCGCATGGCGATTTTGCCGGAGACCTCCTGTTCCCTCGCCTTGCCTCTAACTCCTATATTGATCGAGGGAACCTTGGTGCCCGTGGGCGAGTCCGCCTCGCCGACATTCACGAACAAGCGCCCGGCAACCTCTTTGGCGGCCTGCTCGTCGCTGGCCAGTCCCAAGGCCTGCGGCAGCGCCAGGTCCTTGCTCACCTGGATCAGGATTTCCGGCTTCGCCAGCTGGGTCTTCAGCTCCCGCGCGATTTCCGTGCGCTTCTCGCCGGGGAGTTCAGGATTGATCGGCAGCGGAACCCAGACCGGATGCGGGCGGTTCTGCTTGTAGCTCTTGTAGGCGAATCCGCCGCCACCGAGCATGAGCGCCACCACCACCACGCCGAATACGATCCATCGTTGCATCGCAAGCGCTTATACGTCATCCACCCACCCATCCAAGCCAGAACTTCATGGAATATCCAGCCACCGCCGCCACCGTCGAGACCCTTCCTAACGGACTCACCCTGATCCTCGATCCGGATCCCACCGCGCCCGTCGTCAGCGCGCAGGTCTGGGTGGCCACCGGCAGCATGCACGAGGACCAGCACCTCGGCGCCGGCATCTCCCATTTCCTCGAGCACATGGTTTTCAAAGGCACCCGCGACTACGATGCGGACACCCTTGCCGACGTCGTGCAGGCCGCCGGCGGCCATTGGAACGCCTACACCAGTTTCGACCGCACGGTCTATTACATCGACGGGCCGTCCGACTCGCTGCCGGTCTTCCTGAAAACCCTGACCGGCCTTGTGTTCTATCCAAATCTACCGGAATCCGAGTTTGAGAAGGAAAAGGACGTCATCCGCCGGGAAATCGACATGGGCCTGGACGATCCCGACAACGCCGCCTCACGCCTGTTGTTCTCCAACGTCTTCACGCTCGATCCGCGCCGCCACCCGGTCATCGGGCACCGCCATTTGTTTGATGCGGTGAGTTACGAGGACCTCATCGGCTATCATCGCGGCCGCTACACGCCGGACCGTTGTCACGTCGTCATTTCCGGCGACTTCGATCCGGAGGAAGCGCGGAAACTCGCCACCGCCCTCACCGCCGACTCCCTCGCCGGCGGCGGGCGCGAGTCGCTGGTCGTCATCGACCCGCCCCAACTCGGGCCGCGGCGCGCACGCGATACTTTCGCCGTGCCGACGAGCCGCGTTTCCGTTTCCTGGAAATCCCCGGCGCTCGACCACCCGGACGCGCCCGCCTTCGACGTGCTCGCCGGCATCCTCGGCCGGGGCCGCGCGTCCCGCCTCCACCGCAGCTTGCGCGAGGAAAAGGAACTGGCGCTGGAAATCTCCGCGTTTTCCTGGACCGGCCCGGGCCGCGAGGGATTGTTAGCCGTATCCGCCGATGCGGAACCCGCCAAGCGCGACGCGCTGATCGACGCCATTCTGGTGGAGGTCGCCGCCGTCGTCGGCAGCGAGTTGGGCGATGATCTCGCGAAGGCCAAGCGCCAGATCGCCGCCAGCCAGTTCCGCAGTCTGACGACCGC
>JBEDKU010000388.1:0-12323 GCA_041172045.1 Verrucomicrobiota bacterium
CCGTTGGCCGGGGTGTAGGTGAAGCCGCCGTTCGGGTTGAGCACCAGGCCGCCGCCCTGGTTGGGCGCGGTCACGAGCTGCGCGGTCAGCGGCCCGGCGTCGTCGGTGTCGTTGGCCAACACGCCGGGTGCGGCGATGGCGAGGGCAGCCCCGACCACCGTGGAATAACTGTCCGCTACCGAGACCGGCACTTGGTTGGTGCCGCCGATCGGGGTGACCCGCACGTCATCGAGCACCAGATCAACGTTCTGGCCTTCCGGGGCTTCGTCGGAAATGTCCACCGTGAAGATCAGGGTGGAGGAGGCGCTGCCGGCGGTGAACGTGAAGGTTTTTTCCGACCAGGTGGCGATTTCCTCAGTCGAGGTGATCTGCCAGTTGCGCGCGCTCCCCGGAGGAATGGCCTCGCCGCTCACCTCCGCACGAAGGGTCTGCGACTTGTTGCCCATTCCGCCAGCCAGGCCCGCGTCGAAGGCGACCGTGTAGGTTTGTCCCACGACCGTCGAAAAAGAATGAGAGAGCCTGCTGACCGGCACGTTGTTTCCCGCATTGAAGACGACCATCCAGATACCATTGCCCGCCTGGGGAACATAAAAACCTTTGTTGGAATAACCGATCGCGCTGCCGAAGGTATCCCAATATTCCGGAACGCCGAAATCCACCGGCGTGCCGTTTTCGAAGCTGCCGTTCGCAAACGGCCCGACCGCCACTACAGAAATCCATACCGTCGCGCCGGAGGATCCGCCGTTACCGTCCGAAATCGTATAGGAAATGGTCGCCTCTCCCGTGAAGCCAGGTGCCGGGGTGAAGCTCAATGACTGGCCACCATTGATGGTCACGGTGCCATTCGGAGAGGCGGCCGCGATCACTGTTAGCGGGTCGGCATCCGCGTCACTGTCATTCGCCAGGACCGAAATCGGGGACGAGGCGGAGGACCCTGCGGCAACCGTTAAGAACGGGATCCCGATGCCGCCGTCATTGACCGCCACCGGAAGCTGATTGTTCACCACATCGATGCGGACATCATCCAACAACAGGTCGATGCTCGCAGTCTCGGATGAGGCATCTTCGAAAGTGATCGTGGTATTGCTACTGATCGCCGTGAATTCAAATGACCGGATCTGCCAGACGGTCAATGGAACTCCCGTCGTATTGATGCCACTCACACTCTGTGTAGGAGGGGAGAGCAATACCTGCCCGGAGGAGCCATCCAGGCCGTCCCTGATCGTGAGCTGCAGCGATTGCGAGTCGGAATTGGAAGAATACACTCCGATGTCGAACTGCAAGCGATACCTCTGATTCGCAGTGGTGGGAATGCTTTGGGAAATCCTGCCGTCGTTCGGTTGATCCGCAGCACTGAACACGACGAGCTTCTGGCCGTCGGAAGCGCGCTGAAGCTGTGAGTCCAGCACGGCGACGTTTCCAAGTTTCTGCCAGGCGGTGTCATTCTGTTCGAAACTTCCGTCCACGAAGGTGCGCGAGGTGAATGTCGCAGCCGTTCCTACCGCGATCGGGTTTTCCGGTACCATGCGGTCGCGAACGCCGCTCACGGACAGGGTGTAAACCTCGTCAGCCAACTGGGTGCTAGTGGTGAGGGTCACCACCCGCTTGGAAGCATCCAGGGAGGCGTTCGAAACGGAAACTCCGCCGCTGAGTTGGAAGTTCGCCGCGTTGCTTCCATCGGCGTCGTTGATCGGCTTGCTGAAGGAAACCGTCACGTGTTGGAGATCAACCCGCGCACTGACCGAGGTGATGGCCGGAGGAGCGATGGTCCCCGAAGGAGTGATTACGCTTTTAATGGCTGGCAGCCAGGCGTAGGCCATCTTGTCCAGCCCCGCGGGCGTGGGATGCACCCCATCCGGGCCGATCACATCCGGGGTTCCCGCCAGCGCCGCGTGCATGTCCACGAACGTGACTTTCCTGCCGAGTGCGGCCTGGGCGGCAACGATGCCGGGAAGAGATTGGTTGAACTCGACCTGAATGGCTTCAATGGAGTCAGTTCTGGGAATCAGGCTTGAAACGATGATCCTCGCGTGGGGGCGCAATGTGGAGAGGTCGGCGAGCAAGTCCCTCAGGCGATCCTGGGTTGTCGCGACGTTTTCTCCATTCCAGAAGTCGTTGGTTCCGATATGCAGAAGAATGACGTCCGGGTCGGCGGTCTGTTTCAGCCACAAGGAGACTCGGTTCCGAAGATCTGCGATTTTGAAGCCGCCATGGCCCTCGTGATCGCCGTCCGCCCACCCCTCGGACACGGCGTCCGGGTAGTTCAGGGTGCCCGTGAAATCCACGGCGTAATTCTCCTCGGGCGCTGTGAGGAGAGTGTAGAGCTTCTTACGGTATCCTCCAGAAACCGTGGATGGCGGGGTAAATCCGCCGGTGATGGAATCACCAAGCGGCATGATCCTCACCGGCACTTGCGCATCACCGGATGACACGCCAAACAGAGTAAAGAGCGACAAGCAAAGCAATTTAAGAAAATCAGTTGTCGTTCTCATGGGGGGTGGATGTGGGGGACTGGGCCGAAATTCCGGTGAAATTTGAAAGGCGCATGGCGGGGATCAAACCACGGAACCCGGTGCAACGCCGCTGAGGGCGGGGTCGATGGCGAGGGGGAGAGGCTCCGACCGGAAGGAACCAAAAATTGCTCCATGAGAATTCATGGTCAAGAACTTACTTAAGGCGCAAGTGTTCCTGACCGACCCTGAAATTGACGAATTCGCCCCCACCTGCTGGAAACGAATACGCAACCTTTCACGCGAGTGAGGCAATAGGGGGGATTGATCGACAGGATTCATTGCGAGGGGGGAATGGACGATGCCCTTCAATTCAGTTACCGAACCGAGTGGCCGCCCATCCATGACACCATACCCCCATTAGAGTCGGAGTTGAACTACGTGATCACGTGGTTTTCCGCCCGGATACCATCATACTACTCAGCGACGGGAGGAGTGGAAATCACAACACCCAGGCGGGCGAAGATCTTTCCGTCCACCGCGAGAGAGCGAGGGATGTAAACTTTAATCAAATCCACTTCGGCACCGTCGGTCACTTGCTCGAACATCCCGCCGGTGCCCGCCCATGGGCCGGCGAGGCTCGCGCTCCATTCGACCTTGATCGTCGTGAATGGATCGTTCTTCGCCTCGTCCGTGCGCCGGTAGGAGAAAAGCAGGTAGTCCTCTTCTCCCGGGAGACCGTCCATGTCCGCGGACGCGAGCTCCGCCGTCGGCAACAGGCTGCTATCCGACTGGCTCACGGGATTTCCACCGATGACATACTCGACTGCGTTGGAAATCGAATCCTGGTCGGAATCCGTCCCCGGGTCGGCCACGAGGGAATACCGGGCCAGCCAATCATCGAATCCGTCCGGCGCCACATCGATCACGGTGATAGAGACCGTCGCCGGAGATGAGACTGCGATACCGTCGGTCACCGTGAACGTGAAACTATCCATTCCACTGAAGTTGACCGCGGGAGTGTAAGTCGCCACCGAACCTGCAAGGCTTAGCGTTCCATGGGCTGCCGTCCCCACCGCGAACGTGAGGCCGTTGCCGTCGTTGTCGCCGCCCGTCAGCGTGACGTTGATCGAACTTCCCTCGTCCACCGATACGGCTTGGGCGAAGGCGACCGGCGCGTCGTTAACCGGATTCACCGTGATTGAAATAGCAGCCGATGTGGAAAACACAGGATTCCCGGCAACGATTGAGTAAACAAAGAAGTTGATTGTATCCAATCCATTGTAGTTCGGAGCCGGTGTGTAGGTCGCCACCGCTCCGCTGAGACTCACCGCCCCGTGCAATGGGTTGACGGTCGTAAAGAAAAGAGCGTCCCCATCCACATCGCTGCCGGTCAGGGTGATCGGCAGGGTGCCGTCCTCGTTTACCGACACCGCCTGGGCGATTGCCACGGGGGCGTCGTCAACAGGATTCACCGTGATTGAAACCATCGCAGGTTCCGAGTCCACCGCGCCGTCATCAACCTTGAAGGTAAAGCTGTCAGGGCCGTTGAAGTTGGGGTTCGGGGTGTAAGTGGCGACCCCGTCCACCACAACCACTGTTCCATTAGAAGGATCCGAGACCTTGTGGGATGTCAGGACATCGCCCGCATCCACATCCGCGCCCGCCAGCGTGATGGCCACCGTTCCATCCTCATTGACTGCTGCGGAAGCCGCGAGAGCCACAGGCGGATCATTGACCGGACTAACGGTCACTGAAACCACTGCGGGCGGAGATTCCAAAGATCCGTCGTTGACGGTGAAACTGAAGCTGTCATCCCCGTTGAAATTCGCGTGGGGGATATAAAGCAGATTCCGCCCGCTGCCTTCCAGGATGCCGTGCGTAGGATTCACCGCTACCGTGTAAATCAGATCCTCCACCGCGACGTCCCCATCCACATCGCCGCCCGAAAGGGTGACCGTCACCGAACTGTCTTCATTCGACGAGACCACCTGCCCTTGGGCAACCGGTGCATCGTTGACTGGAACAACTGTGATCGATATCTGGGCCGGCGCAGAGTCCGTCGCGCCGTCATTCGCCTGGAAAGTGAAACTGTCCGAGCCGTTGAAGTCCGCATCCGGGGTATAGGTGGCCACTCCGTCCACCACCTCCACCGTGCCATGCGCGGGATCCGAGACCTTGGAGAAAGTTAAGTCGTCCGCCGGATCCGCGTCGTTGCCCGAGAGGGTAATGGCCACCAACGCATCCTCATTCACGCTGGCAGAACCCGCGATCGCGACCGGAGCGTCGTTCACCGGCGTCACGGCGACGAATGCAGTCGCGCCGGAGGTCCCACCCTGACCGTCGGAAATCATATAGCTGATGGTCGTCGCCCCGTTGAAATCGGGGTTCGGAGCAAAGCTCAATGCCGTTCCGGAGAGAATGGTCACCGATCCGTCCGGCGAACTCGCTGATGTCAGCGCCAGCGGATCCAGATCGACGTCCGTATCATTGGTCAGCACCTCGATGGGTCCGGAAGCCGACGAATCCTCGGCCACCGTCACAAACGGATTTCCCAAAACACCATCATCATTCGCAACCGGCGCGTCGTTGACCGGAGTCACCGTCACAAAAACCATCCCAGCGGCCGTTCCGCCCTGGCCATCGGAAATGGTGTAGGAAATCACCGCCGTGCCATTGAAATTCAACGCCGGGGTGAAGCTGAGAGTCCCATCCGGATTCACCTCTGCCAGTCCATTTGAAGAGCCTGCTGAAATCACGGTCACGGGATCCAGATCCACATCGCTGTCATTGCCTAGCACCGGAATCGGCGAGGACACGCCGGAATCCTCCACAATCGCCAGCAACGGAACCTCCAGGCTTCCGTCGTTCACGGCGACCGGAGCATCATTCACCGGACTAACCGTAATCAGAACCACCGCCTCGGCAGAATCCACGACACCGTCATTCACCCTGAAGGTGATGCTGTCGGCACCATTGAAATGCAGCCCGGGCGTGTAAACCAGATTCCGGCCATTGACCTCCAAAGCACCGTTCAAGGGACCGGTCGTCACGGTGTAAATTAAATTCTCCACCATCACATCCGCATCCAAATCACTGCCCGCAAGTGTGATGACCAACGAATTGTCCTCGTTGAGCGTTAGCGACTGGGCGATGGCGACTGGCGCATCGTTGACCGGCGTCACCAGTACGAATGCCGTGGCGGTGGCCGTTTCGCCGTGACCATCGGAGATGGTATAAGAAATCGACGTCACTCCGTTGAAATCCAGGCTCGGCGAGAACGCCAGGGTTTTATCAGGATTGATGACCACCAAGCCGTCTGGCGAACCTGCAAGCGTCACGGTCAACAGGTCTGAATCCACGTCACCGTCATTGGCCAGAACCGCAATGGGCGCGGACGCTCCGGAATCCTCGGCAACAGTTACAAACGGCGTCTCCACACTACCATCATCCACCGCCACCGGCGCGTCATTGACCGGCAGAATGGAGATCAAGACCATCGCCGGCGGCGAAACCACGATTCCGTCACTCACGCTGAATGCGAAACTGTCAGAACCATTGTAGTTCGGATTCGGCGTATAGGTGACCACAGCGCCATTTTGGGTCAGGGTGCCCTTGGCCGTGGCCCCCGGAGTTAAACTCAAAATGTCTCCCAGATCGGGATCGTTCCCGGTCAGGGTGATATCCACACTCCCGTCCTCGTCCACCACCGCGATTTGTGGAACCGCCGCTGGCGCGTCATTCACTGGATTCACGGTGATAGAAATAGTGGCAAGCGCCGACACCGGAGGGCCACCGCTAAAGTTGAGCGCAACGAAGTAGAAGAAATCCTGCCCGTTGAAGTTTGGATCAGGGGTGTAGGTCGCCACAGCGCCGTTCAGCCTCATGCTGCCATGCGACGGTCCACCAACCACCGCGAATACTAGAGCCGCGCCTTCGTCATCACTACCCGTCAGGGTGATTGCCAGCGTGGTGTCCTCGTTCACTGAGACCACCTGATCAACAGCCACCGGCGCGTCATTGACCGGATTGACCGTGATCGAGACAGCGGCGACTTCGGATTCCAACAAACCATCGGTTGCTCTGAAGGTGAAAGTATCAGAACCGTTGTAATTGGCACCCGGAATATAAGTCGCCACCGCACCCGAGATGGCCACCGATCCGTGGGAGGGAGCGGAAACAACCTGATAGATCAACGAGTCCCCCGCATCCACATCACTGGCGACTAGAGCAATGTTCACCGATTCGTCCTCATTGAGCGAGGCCGCCCCCGCCACCGCCACCGGAGCATCGTTGAGCGGCGTCACCGTCACAAACGCCGTGGCGCTCGAGGTTCCGCCCTGGCCGTCAGCAACCGTGTAGGAAATCGTCGTCGGCCCATGGAAATTGAGAGTCGGCGTGAAGCTCAGCGTGGTTCCGGAATCAATCACCACCAGCCCGTCCGGCGAACCCGCCGAAGTCACGGTCAGCGGATCCAGATCCACGTCGCTATCGTTGCCCAAAACCAACAACGGAGCGGATGCGTCGGAGTCCTCCGCCAGCGTGACCAACGGCGAACCGACGCTGCCGTCGTCCACCGCCACCGGCGCGTCGTTGACCGCAGTCACGGCGACGTACACCGTCGCGCTTGAGGTTTCGCCCAGACCATCGGAGACGGTGTAGGAAATGGTGGTCGCTCCATGGAAATTAAGAGCCGGCGTGAAGCTCAGCGTGGTTCCGGAATCAATCACCACCAGCCCATCCGGCGAACCCGCCGAAGTCACGGTCAGCGGATCCAGATCCACGTCGCTATCATTGCCCAAAACCAACAACGGAGCGGATGCGTCGGAGTCTTCCACCAGCGTCACCAACGGCGAACCGACGCTGCCGTCGTCCACCGCCACCGGCGCGTCGTTGACCGCAGTTACGGCGACGTATACCGTCGCGCTTGAGGTTCCGCCCTGACCATCGGAGACGGTATAGGAAATGGTGGTCGCTCCATTAAAATTAAGAGCCGGGGTAAAGCTCAGCGTGGCTCCGGAATCAATCACCACCAGTCCGTCCGGCGAACCCGCCGAAGTCACGGTCAGCGGATCCAGATCCACGTCGCTGTCATTGCCCAAAACCAACAACGGAGCGGATGCGCCGGAGTCTTCCGCCAGTGTGACCCACGGCGAGCCGACGCTGCCGTCGTCAGCCGCCACCGGTGTGTCGTTGACCGCAGTCACGGCGACGTACACCGTCGCGCTTGAGGTTCCGCCCTGACCATCGGAGACGGTATAGGAAATGGTGGTCGCTCCATGGAAATTGAGAGCCGGGGTAAAGCTCAGCGTGGTTCCGGAACTGATGACTACCCCGCCATTCGGCGAACTCGCCGACGTGACCGCTAGAGCGTCAAGTTCGGCATCCGTGTCGTTATCTAACACAGCTATCGGTGCGAATGCTCCGGAGTCTTCAGCGACAGTGACCAAGGGCAATTCGACACTGCCGTCATCCACCGCCAAGGGTGGATCGTTAACCGGCGTCACCGCGACAAACACCGTTGCGCTCGACGTTCCGCCCTGGCCATCGGATATGGTGTAGGAAATCGTGGTCGCCCCGTGGAAATTGAGAGCTGGCGTGAAGCTCAGTGTGGTCCCAGAGTTGATGTCCACCGTACCCTCCGGCGAACTCGCCGATGTCACGGTGAGTGGGTTGAGTTCGATATCCGAGTCATTGCCCAAAACCAAAATCGCCGCAGATGCTCCGGAGTCTTCGGCTACGGTCACCAAAGGTGAGCCGGCGCTCCCGTCATTCACCGCGACCGGCGCGTCGTTGACCGACGTCACCGCGACAAATGCGGTTCCATTGGCGGTCGCTCCCAAAACATCGGAAATCGTGTAGGAAATCGTCGCAGTTCCATTGAAATTCGCTCCGGGAGTGAAGCTCAAGGTGGTTCCCGAATTGATCACCACCGCACCGTTCGGCGAGCTGGCCAAGGTCACCGTCAACGGATCCAGATCGGCGTCAGAGTCGTTAGCCAGCACCGTGATCGGCACCGAGGCACCAGAGTCTTCCATGACTGTCAGGAATGGCGAGCCGATGCTGCCGTCGTTCGCCGCCACCGGAGCTTGGTTAGATCCACTGATCGGAGTCACCGTCACGTCGTCGAGTACGAGGTCCACGTCGATCGCCCCTCCCCCGGCGGAGATGTCCACCGCGAAAGTCAAGGTCGTCGAGGTGCTGCCGGCGACGAAGGTAAAGTTTTTCGCCTCCGAAGTGGCGGCCGGAGCGCTTGATTCGAACGTCCAGCTTCTCGTTGCCGGTGGATTAGTCTCATCAGAGACAATCGCCTGTAGGGTCTGTGATCTCGGCCCGACACCGCCAGCCAGTCCGCCGTCGAAGGTGACCGCGTATTCCCGTCCTACGACCGTGCCGAACTGCTGAGAGAGAGTCGAAACCGCCGGCCCGTTGGCGCCCGGATTGAAAACCGCCATCCAGTTGCCGTTGCCTGGCGCGGGGATATAATAGATCGCGTCGGCGTAGGCTACCACGCCGGTAGCATTCCAGTTCTGCGGCGCAGCAAAGATCACCGAACCGTCTTCGAAGCTTCCGTTCACGAACGAACCAGCAGGAATGACCTCGATCGTGACGGTGACCACAGGGGAAGACAGCGAACCGTCGGACGCGTGATAGGTGAAGGAATCCGTGCCGACGAACCCGGGAGGCGGTGAGTAGACGAAACTTCCGTTGCCGTTGAGAGTCAGACTGCCGCCGTTGATTGGCTGGGAATCCACCACCGCGCTAAGCGCTACGGGTCCGTCATCGGTGTCATTGCCCAACACCCCAGGCAGAGACACGTTAAAGGTCGTGTTGAACGAGGCGGTGTAGGTGTCAGCAACCGCCACCGGCGGGTCGTTAACCGGCGTCACGTCAACAAAGACCGTGCCAACCGAGCTTCCGCCCAGACCGTCGGAAATGGTGTAGGAAATCGTAGTGGCTCCGTTGAAATTTAGAGCCGGAGTAAAACTCAGCGTGGTTCCCGAGTTAATCGTCACGATACCGTTAGAAGAACTTGCCAGAGTCACTGTCAGCGAATCAAGGTCCGGATCACTGTCGTTGGCCAGGACCGTGATCGGGCCGGAAACTGCGGAATCCTCTGAAATCGTAAGAAACGGGACACCGACACTGCCGTCATCCACCGCCACCGGCGGTTGGTTGCCGCCGCCCACGGCGGTCACCCGCACATTGTCGAGCAGGAGATCCACGTCCTGCGTCCCCAAGGCTTGAGAGGAGATATCCACCGTGAAGGTGAGAGTGGTAGACGTATTGTTGGCGGTGAAGGTGAAGCTTTTTCCCGGATCCACCCATTCCGCAAGTTCCGCACCAGAGGAGATCGGCCAGCTTGTCGTCTGACCGGGAGGCATCAAACTACCGGTCACCGCAGCGCTGATGACCTGGGTTTTATTGCCCTGACCGGCGGCCAGTCCCGCGTCGAACTCCACGGAGTAAGCCTGCCCGACAACGGTAGTAAAAGCTTGTGAAAGGCTGGCTGAGCCCGTGTTGATCCCGCCATTGAACACGGCCATCCAATTACCGTTCCCAGACTTGGTGACATAAAAGCCCTGACTGGAGTAGGTGATGGTGCCGCCGATGGAATCCCATCCGGCGGGAACGCCGAAATCCACGGGAGTTCCATCTTCGAATCCGCCGTTCTCAAACGGCCCCACTGCGGCGACAGCGATCCAAACCGTGGCGGAGTCGGTCCCTCCCTGGCCGTCGGAGATCGTGTAGGAAATCGTGGCACTTCCAATAAATCCCGTCGTGGGGGTAAAACTCAAAGTTTGCCCGCCACTGATAGTCACCGTTCCATTCGGCGAAGCTGCGGCGATCACCGTGAGCGGATCGTTGTCCAAATCGCTGTCGTTGGCCAGGACAGCGATCGGTGCCGAGGAGTCGGAATCCTGAGTCACTGTGATGAACGGATTTCCGATTCCGCCGTCGTCGACCGCCAAGGGCGCATCGTTGAGAACCGCCTCCAACCGCACGTCATCCAGCAACAGGTCGACACTGGAAGTCGCCGTGGAAACATCCTCGAATGCGACCGTGGAACTCGCGCTGACGGCCGTGAACTCGAAAGTGCGCAGCTGCCACCTCGTCTGCGGGTTGCCGGGCGCGCCGATCCCGTTCAAATCCAAGACTGTCAGAGGGCGGAGATCCTGATCGGTCGGGCCACCCGCACCGTCCTTCACCGTGAGTTGCAACTGTTGTGCACTGACGTTGGAAGCGAAGACTCCCATGTCGAACTGCAGCCGGTATTTCTGCCCGGGGATGCTGGTGAACGTCTGGGCGATCCTGCCGGTGTTAGGCGTGTCGCCATCGCTGAAAGCCACCAGTTTCTGTCCCTCGGTCGCCTCGGGAGTCGTAGAGCTGAGGACAGTGACATTTCCCGTCGTCGTCCAACCCGTGGCGCTCTGCTCGAAGCTTCCATCCACGATTGCCCGCGAGAGGAAGGCAGCTGTCGCGCCGGACGCGATCAGGTTTTCCGGCACCATCCGGTCGTTAATGCCGCTGACCGACAAATCATAAAGTGCCCCGGCATTCTGTGAAGTCGTGGTGAGGGTGACGACCCGTTTGGAGGTGTCCAGGGACGCAGCCGAAACCGAAACGCCAGTCACGGAGAAATTCGCCGGGTTGTTCCCGTCGATATCCTTGATTGGCTTACTGAAGGTGACCGTGATGGTGGTCAGGTCTGCGCGGGCATCCACAGAAGCGATTGCCGGCGGCTCCGTGGTGCCGGAGGGCGTGATCACGCTGGTGATTGCCGGAAGCCAGATCGTCGCCATTTTGTCATAGCCAGCGGGCGACGGATGCACTCCATCCGCGCTGAAATCCGCCGGGGCCGTTCCGAACCCGTCGTGCATGTCCACGAACGTGACTTTCCTGCCCAGGGCCGCCTGCGCCTGAACGATCCCGGGAATTGAATCGTTGAACTGATCCTGAATGGCCTCGAACGAGTCGGTCCTCGGGTTGAGGCTTGAGACGATGATTCGCGCATGCGGTCGCAGCGCGGAGAGGTCCGCAAGCAGGTTCATCAGATGATCCTGCGCCGTCGCCAGTGTGCCTCCAGCCCAGAAATCGTTGGTGCCGATGTGCAACAGGATGACGTCCGGATTGGAAACCTGTTTCAACCAAAACGGGGAATCGCTTCGGATGTCCGCGATCTTTAAACCACCGTGCGCCTCGTGGTCGCCATCCACCCAGCCTTCTGACGCGGCCGCCGGATAGTTGAGAGTGCCGACGAAATCCACCGAATATCCTTGGTTCGTTAGAAGCGCGTAAAGTTCCTTTCGGTATCCACCGGTGATCGGAGAGGGAGCAACATATCCTTCGGTGATCGAATCTCCGAGCGCCATGATTCTGACGGGAACCTGCGCACTGGCCACCGCCGCAACGCCGCAGGCGACAAGCGAAGGACAGAGCAATTTCAAAAGACCGAATGGTGGTTTCATAGGAGTCATGGAAATGGAATTCAGGATAAAGGGGGAATCGACGTGGAAAAGCACATGCTTCCAGCAGCGATCAAGCAGGAGAAACCGACGCCGAGCAAGAGTCGGCGACACGGGAATCGAGGAGAAATATGCGCGACTAACTCCGGCAACAGACAACGCAAAATCGATTGATATGCAAAATATTCGTAAAAGGGAAGATTTCCGCAAGAGGCCCTGTCTCTACGGGGAAGCCCGACTTTCAGAGCCAATTCACAAACAGATAGAGAATGCATATTTCGGGGGGGAAGCGAATCCTTCGGATCTGATCACCGGATGAAAGACCTGTCAAAGACACGTCACTATGGGCCCGTCATTCCCGGATTTGAACTACGCAATCGCGTGTAATCCTCCAGACAATGGCCGC
>JBEDKU010000389.1:0-3169 GCA_041172045.1 Verrucomicrobiota bacterium
GCGGTGAAGACCGGCTCGGTGGTGTAGATGAGCCCGGCTTCGGTCGCGGAAACGCGGGGCTGCCAGATGTTCATGAGCAGATAGGCTCCGACCGAGCAGAAAAGCGCGAGGCCGGCGATGATCACGAGGGACTGAAACGACGCCCCGGCGGTGAGGCAGCTTGTCAGATCCGGAGCGACCGCGACGGTGATCGGGATGAAGAGAATGGCGATGCCGAGAAACATGACGAAGGTGACCTGGCTACCGCGGTTGCCCTCGAAGCGCCGATTTTCCAGGGCGAGGATCTGGAAGGTGAAGAGGAACGCCGCGCACAGGGTTTCGATTTCCCCTCGGCCGAGCTTGAGGTTTCCCGGCCGCAATCCGGATAGAACCGCACCTCCGGCGATGACCATCAGGGTGGCAACGATGACGCGCGTCCCCGGTTTTCGGCGGGAGCGCAGACAAGCCCAGAGCGGCAGGAAAATGCAGTAAGCCTGGGTCAGGAACGCGGAGGTGGACGCCTCGGTATAGGCCAGTGAGTCCGCCTGCATGCCCATGCCGGCCCCGCCCCACAGCGCGAGGATCAAGCCTTGGTGGATTTCGTTTCGCGTCGGACCTTTACGACCCGCGACAAACGGCAGCAGGATCAGGGCGCCAAGTCCGAAGCGGGCGAACTGCATCCATGCGGCGAGAAACACACTCGATGCTCCCGGCAGCCGCGCGGTCTGCTCCAAGTGCAGCACCTTCACTAACGGAAAGCTCACAGCCCACAAGGCACAGGCGACGACGAGGAGGAAGACGGGCATGGTGAAGATCTGACAATGGGGGGCTTCCCCGAGCGCGACAAGCCATTCCGAGGACCGCGGGTCTGGAGGCTCGCCGTCCGCGCCTTGCTTTCCGCCGGGGTAAGCGCCACAATCCCGGCGATGACTGGATTTACGCAAAGCAGGCGGCAATTTCTCACCGGAACGACGGCCTGGCTTGGAGCCGCCGCGTTCGGACTCGGGGCGGGGGAGGGCACCACCAAAACCATCTCGATCTTCCACACCACCGACCTCCACGGCCACATCCTGCCGACCCAGACCTACGGCGGCATGGCGGACGTCGGCGGATTCGCGCGTTGTGCGTCGTGCATTCGTGACTGGCGCAGGGAGTCGCCGGACTCGCTGCTGCTCGACATCGGCGACGTCTATCAAGGCACGGCGGAAAGTTTGATGAACGGCGGCAAGCTGATGATCGGCCTCTTCAACCGCCTTGGCTACGACGCGTGGACGCTCGGCAACCACGACTTCGACTGGGGACCGGAGCTTCTTGAATGTAATCTAGCAATTTCAAATTCCCCGGTCCTCACTGGAAATCTCGAACTCGGTGGCAGGATGCCCGGCTCGCTCGATGGCGCGTGGAAAGCCGTGAAACCCTGGGTGATGAAAGACGTCGGCGGCTTCAAAATCGCGCTCATCGGCCTGGTCACCCCCGGTCTGCCCTACTGGCTGGCCCCCGAAACCCTCGGCGGCGTTTCCCCAACCGATCCGGCGGAATCGCTCAAGCGCTCGCTTGCGGAAGCCCGCGCGGCCAAGGCGGATGCCATCGTCGTGATGGGCCACATGGGCTGGCGGAATGACGATGACTTCGCCAACCCGGTCCGTGAAATTCTCAAAGCCAACGAAGGCGTGGATGTGTTTCTCGCGGGCCACACCCATCAGGACAAGCCGTCGTGGGAGCTCGGCGGCGTGCTTTGCTCGCAGGCCAGTTACTACGGGATCAACTGCGGCCGTGTGGACCTGACCTTCGATCTCGACACCCGCAAGCTCGTCCAGCGCCGCGCCTTCACCATGCTGATGGACAAGCGCTTTGCGTTCGATCCCGTGGTGATGGAGGTCGCGCAGCCGGATTTGAAAAAGGCCGACGAACAAATGGCCCGCAAGCTCGGCACCGCTAGCCAGGTCATTGATGGAAAAGGCCGCGGCAACCGCTTGAGCAAGCTTTTCTGTGAGTTCTTCAGCGAGGCACTTCAGCGCAACGGGACGCCGGTTGATGGCGTCTTCCACGGCACCTTCGGCACGGGTGACATCGGGGTCGGCGACATCCGTGTCGCGGACTGTTGGAAAATGCTGCCTTACGAAAACCTGCTTTCCATCGTCGAAGTCAGTGCGGCGGAGTTGATCGAAATCGTTCGGGAAGACCGGAAGGAATACAATTCCGACCGCACGCTGTGGCCGTTCGAGCTGGATTTGGACAAGCAGGGCAATCCCACTCGCTTCCTTTTCAAGGGCGAACCGGTCGCCGCCGACCGCCGGTTCAAGATCGGCATGAACAGTTACGACGCCCAGTCCGGCGGACGGAAACTCATGCGCCTGCGGGAAATCGCCGCCGCTGCCACCGCCAAGCGGGTGACCACCAAAATGGATACCCGCGGCGCGTTGATCGACGGCATCCTCAATCGCAAGGAAATCTCCTGAGATTTCACGCCTTCTCCATTGGCATTTCAAACCGGGGTCTGGATCTATCCGGAACCCGGCAAGGCTCGGGCGGCGTTGGCGGCGAGGTGAAAATGGAGATGAGTCCATCGTGATGTCTGCTAGAAAGGCGCGCCCCGGTTCAATCGTCGCGGATGGTCCAGGTTTTGAAGTCCCAGACGCGTGACGCACCGGCGGCGGTGATGGTGAGCGGGCCGCCCGATGGCTGGATGACGCCGGGTGCCTGGAGCTGTGGGAATTTCGAGTAATCGGCGGGTTTGCCATCGAGCTTGCACTGGTCCTTGAGCGGTTCCGGCAGCGGCTTCCAGGTCACGTCGACCGTGCGGCCTGCCAGGTTTTTGAACACGAGGCGAGGCGGACTTTGGCCGGTGTCGGCGGAAATTTTCGTGCGGTTGGCAAGCGCCTCGCCGAAGCGCTGCAACTCGGCCTCGGGAGTGCCGCCGGCAAAGGGGGCGAGCGGCGAGGTTTCAAGAATCCAGCCGCCGCGGCGGGCGTCGCAGCGGAGCAGGTCGAGGCCCTCGCGGGTGTTCGGCTTGTCCCAGCGCGAGGGCTCGGTGAAGCGGAAGGCGAAGAGCATGCCGCCGCCGTGGCAGAGGACCCAGCCGTCCGCTTCCTTACGAAGCACGATGGCGCCGCCGGTGGTGAAGGGGGCGCGGGTGATCCAGAAACCGTAGTCCTCGGGCACGTCGTAAACGGCGATGAGCGTGCCCTGG
>JBEDKU010000390.1:0-2792 GCA_041172045.1 Verrucomicrobiota bacterium
CGGGTGAAGCGGGTGAAGCGGGTGAAGCGGGTGAAGCGGGTGAAGCGGGGCTCCGGCGATGCGCGCGGGTTTCCAGGTTGAATCATCGAAGCCGGGCTTGTCCCAGCCGGGAAGGGTTAGCCGCGCGTCGCGCTCTTCGCCGAGGAAGATGCTGTTCCGCAGCGTGGGCCCTTGGGTGACCTTCCAGTCCGGGCCGGTGGTGAGGGTGGTGCGGGTGCCGTCCGGATGTTCGACGACTAACAAGCTGATGGCGCGCGGCCGTCCGGTGGGCAGCGCTTCCCGGATGTTCCGCCCGCCCCACATGCGCAGGGGCAGCGGGTTGTGCCAACCGTTGCCAAGAGTCAGGCCGAGGCAGTTTTTCCCTTCCACAAGTGCGCCCGTCACATCGTGGGTGCGGAACAGGATGCGCTGGTCGAAGTTCGTCCAGGGTGGATCGAGCGGCTGATCGGCTAGACGTTCGCCATTGAGGCTGGCCAAGGCGTAACCCACGCCCGCCAGATGCAGGCGCGCCCTCACCACCGGCTTCGCGAGGGTGAATTCCTGGCGCAGCAGCGGCGCCGGGTCGGGTTGATAGAAATCCTCGTCGCGGGTCGGCAGCGGCCGGCCGTCGTCGATCCAGCGCGCGCCCTGCCAGTCGGTGGGGGATTGGGGCGCGATTTCCATGACGGCGGGTCTGCTCCATGCGGACGGCTCGCCGCCCGCGTCCCAACAGCGGACTTTCCAATGATAGATTTCGCCGGGGGAAAGTGCTGCGCCGGAGTAAGAAACGGATGGTTCACGTTTGGTGGCCGTCTTGCCGGAATCCCAGATATCGCCGCGATCCCCGGCGAGTCGGTCCACGCTGCTAGAGACGAGGATTTGCCAGGCGGACTGCGCCTGGCCGCGCTCATTGGCCTCGACGCGCCATGACAGGCGTGGTGCGGAGGACGCCGCGAGCGGCTCGTGCAAGCCGTCGCACCGGAGTTCGAGAGGGGACACGGCGGCGGTGGCCAGCGTGGCCGCAGCGATGGCGCAAAGCAGCGTCCCGATCGGCCCGGTTGATCGGAGCGTCCTCATGCGGGGCTTGACGCGGAGCGGACGCACTGCGCGCCTGGATACCAAGCGGGGAGCACGGTGGCTTCCTCCTTGAAATGGCTCAGGATGCTTTCCGCCACGTGGCGGCGGTGGACGATGATCGTGTAAACGTGCTCGTCAAACCAGTCGTCATGGAGCGTCCACAGGCCCTTGGCGCCCTTCTCGTCGCCCCAACTGTTCTCGACGAGCCACTTGCGGGGGCGGCCGTCGGCGGCGAGGTCCACGCCCATCAGCGCCATCGCGTGGCCGGACGCGCCGGAGTGAAACCGCGTGCGGTCGGCCTTGCTGATGCCCAGGTCGATGTCGAACAGCGTTTCGTAGTCGAACAGGCGGTTCTTCATCAGGCCGAGTTCCAGCGACTGGTCGAAATTCATGTTCACCGCGAACCAGAGCGGTTCGTTGGCGAGAATGGAGGTCTTGGCGATTTCCTTCATCGCCGTGGTGTCGATGTTGATGAAATTCATGCACTCGTTGCCGACGATGTTGCGCGCACGGTCGAAGGTGTAGTGACGGTCCAGCTCGTTGTGCGGATCGTTGTAGAGGCAGACGAACTCGGACAGCGGCCGTCCGACATAGTGCTGATAGAACGACTGCGGGGTGTGGCGTGTCGGCGCGGAGAGGCTGCGGTTTTCGGCGCTTTGCGAATCCGCCTCCGCCTGATCCGCGGATTCTCCGTTTTTCTTCACCGGGTAGCGCCACTCGAACTCGGATGGAGGTTCTCCGAGGTGAATGACCAGCAGGCGGTAAATCTCGGCGAGCGCCTCGTTCTTCCGGGCGCGCAGTTCGTCGATGCCATCCCCGTCGGCGTAGCGGTCGAGGATGCGCACCGCGCGGGACCGCAGCAGGCGGCCAAGGATCTCGTTGAGGGTCTCGGTGTGGGAGCTGGCATGGGTCTCCGGCATCGCCGAGAGCGGCATGATGCCGTATTTTCCCACCAGTCCCACCAGGTAGTTCCACCATCCGCCGTCTTCCAGAGCCCACTTGTTGACCATTTCCCAATCGCGGTCGAGGAAATCGGCGTCCCGCAGTTCGATGATGGATTCCAGATAGAGATTGGCCTTTTCCATCTTGTCCCAGAACTGCAGGTAGGCGGTGGAGAACTCGAACTCCTCCATCCGGTGGTCGCGGATCACCTGCGGGCGCAGCACGTTGAGTCCGGCGAACATCCAGCAGCGGCCGGATTTTTTCTGGTTGGTGATCCCCTTGCTGTGGATGCGGTGGCTGAAGTGCCCGTCCTCGCCCTGGATGGCTCCGCGGTTGAGCGCCAGCGACTTGGTGTCGTTGTTCGTGACGGCGTTGTGGCATGCGCGGTCGGCGGCGTTCATCCGGTAACCCTCCCGCAGGGCGGCGAGAAACTCCGCGGTGAGCGCCCCCTCGGCGGGGGGCGCGCGGAGTTGGTCGGTGCGGTCTGGTTCGGTCGAGATCATGAGCAAGTCGAAGTGGTGGCGGGCCGCGTCGGTTTGGTGGGTGGATACGTCGGCACCGGGTCCGTTACAAAAACCCATCTTGGGATCATCCAAGGCGGGAAGACTAAGCAAATGCCGGGGTGTCTGTCTACCATCGCATGCGACATTCCACTGCACATTCGCGCCACATTCAGGCAGCCCGGCGCCGCGAGTGCCCCGAGCGGGCGCTCCTGGCACCTGAGGCGGCGAGCGGGTGGATTTTTCCGGGAAATGATGGATTGCAAGGCCGCGCGGCGTAGCGCTATTCATTCC
>JBEDKU010000391.1:0-2833 GCA_041172045.1 Verrucomicrobiota bacterium
CACCCTTCCCCCCCACTCCGATGCAGGCCACGTTGATCCGGCTGTTGAGGTTCTGCCCGCGGACGATGGCGGGGAATCCAAGCAGGAGACCACCGGCGCCGACGCCGGTTTGCTTGAGGAAATGACGACGATTGACTGATGACATGGTAGGAATATTGATAGAAGCAGGTCTAGCGGAAAATCATGAGGGCGACTGGCATCGCCAATGTATGGATCAGAGGTCAAAGTCATTAGCGTGAACCGTCCCCGGTTTTGTCCGGTCCATAGGCAAGCTAGATCGCCAGCAAGCCTCCAAGTATTCAACTTACGGGTGAAATGGAAAATCCTTTCACAGGATTCCAGACCCTCATTTCCCGCCCGGTGCCGGGCCGGTGGTTCCGCCCTCGACGAACTCCGCCGTGGTGGACGTTTGGCGGCGGTCGTCCTTGCCGCGGGCCACATGGTCGGCCCAACTCACGCTGCGGCGCACCACTTGCCGGGACTCCCAACGGATGTGGGCGACGGAGGAGTCCGCCGCGAACTTCGGACACTTCAACTGGTTCCCACACGTGGGGGGCAAGGTCTGGGAGGTGGAATACGATACCCTGACCGATCCCAGCCCTCCAGACGGCACAGCCTTCTACCGGGTCGCCAACCAAGGTGGAGGTGTCCTCCGCCCTCTGAAGGTTCGGAAAAACTGCACGACATTTTCTTGAGCCCGTCCATAATGCCCCCGGCCGAGTGGCGGGGCATTCTTTCCGATCTGATGAAAACTATCCAAAGTCGCATGATGAACAAAGCCCGCGCCTTGGCACCGGGTGCCATGATTTTGCTGATGGCCTGCGGGGCTTCGGGGCAGGTTCGTTATGACGCGCCGCTGTATTCCTGGACGACCGCGAACAATGCGTTGGGGTGGACCATCGGAGGCGTCGCCGCCAATCTGAAAACCAAGGGCGGCCTGCTCTTTTTCGAGGTCGGCGCGGGACTGAACCGCATGCAGTCGCCGGACAACCTCGGCTATCCTGCGAGCGATTACCCCCGTGTGGAATTCGAACTGCGCAACAAGTCCGGAGCGAGCCAGGCCACGCTCTCTTTCATCACCAACGAGGATACCACCTGGAATACCGCCAAGTCGGTGGTCATTCCCCTCGTGACCAACGATTATTTCAACCGCCGCTACGCGCTCGATCTGCCGGCGGTGCCCGGGCAAACCCTCAAGCAGTTCCGCATCGAGGTGACGGCCAATGCCGGCGAAGAGGGAACCGCCTATTGCGACAGCTTCGATCTCAACCAAGGAAGTGGCAACCATACCTGGAATTGGAACCGCAACGGCAACGCGCTCGGCTGGACGAAGGGCGGCACCGCCACCGTGCCCACCATTTCAGGCGGCCTGCTCTCATCCACCTCCACCGGGAACGATCCGCAGCTGGTTTCGCCTAACAACCTCACGTTCGAGGCCAATGCGGTGAACACGCTGATCGTCCGCTTCAAAAACACCTCTTCCCAGGCCGCGGCGGCGCTTTATTGGAGCCGCGGTGATGCGGCGGGATTTGTTGGCACGCGGGTGAAGGGCTTTCCCATCGTCGCCAATGATTCCGGTTTCACCACTTACACGGTGGATCTTTCCACCACGCCGGAGTGGACCGGCACGATCACCCAGTTGCGGCTCGACCTGCCCCAGAACGAAAGCACCGGCGCGGTGAGCGCCGTCGATTGGGTGGATCTGCAATATGCCGGCGAGCTGCCGAAACCGGATGCGAACAACGCCCGCCATTTCCTGACGTTGAACGGTACTTTCATGACCGGCAGCTACCCGGACGGTCGTTTCCAGGAGCTCGTCGATCAGATGGGGGCGGGAAAGATCTATACCAAAATCGGCTGCGGCAACGTCCTTGAGCCTTCGAATATTTCCAAGATGGCCGCCGGTCTCCCTCGCTTCCGGCAGTTCGATCTGTTTTATCTGCCGATCTACACCGTTCCGACTTCAGGGAGCCAGCGGGATCTGCTAGAGACGAGCGATTTGCGCGAATTCCAATGGCGGCTCGACGGACTGACCTGGTCGGGCACGCCGCTGGTCGAAGACTGGGGCGGCGACCGCAACTACAAGCGGGTGACCTATTCACGCCTGGCCCCGATTCAAAAAGCCTACGAACAAATCCGCGCCCGAAGCTGGGCGCAGGACTTGCAGACGGCGTTGCAAGGGTATGAAGAGCGCGTGCCGGTGTTCAATCTTCTGGTGGAATCCGAGCTGCCCTCCGGTGGCGAGGCCGCCGACGGCGAGATCGGCGACTACAGTCCCTATGCCGTTACCGAGTTCCGCGACTGGCTGCGGCACAAGGGAATCTATGATGCATCCTCCGGCACCTATCCGAGCGAGGGGGCGCCCGCGCAGATCATCGGAACCCTGCTGGATTTTAGCGGCACCTTGCGCAGCCAGTTTTACGATGATCCGACTCCCGCGGATGCGAACGGGACCGGCATCTCGTTCAACCAGCAATTTGGCACCAGCTTCACCACCTGGGCGCTGCGCTACTGGGATCTCGTCGCCTTCCCCGCTCCGATTACCGACCCGAACTTCGATGTCAGCCCGGAAAGCGGCAGCGGTTTCACCGCCGGCGGCTTCGATGCGCCGCGCGTGCGCGCCGCGGCGAATGCTTTCTGGAAGGCATGGTCGTGGGATACCTTCGATCAGGGCGGCGCATACAGCTATCCGGCCGGGAATCCCGCACAGCCGGCCTTTGGTTTCCGGCAGCATCTGGTGCGCAATTTCGGGCGCGACCTGTTTGACATCATGGTCGAAGAGGGCCTTCCTGCGGACCACATTTTCCTGCACCAGATTCCCGGCGAATTCATC
>JBEDKU010000392.1:0-7234 GCA_041172045.1 Verrucomicrobiota bacterium
AAGTTGCCGTTGTTGGTGATCGCGCTGCTGGTGGGCAGCGAGCCGGTGATGCTGCCGTTGCCGAGTTGCAGCGTGCCGGCGCTGATCGTGGTGGTTCCGGTGTAGGAGTTGGCGGCGTTCAGGGTGGTCGTGCCGGCGCCTGATTGGGTCACGGCCACATTGCCCGAAGCTCCATCACTGATCCCGGTGGTATTGATGTTTACCGAGCCTGCATTGTTAAAGTTCACCGTCTTGGTGCCGGCACTGGCACCGGTGATGCCGCCTGTGAGATTGAGGGTGCCGCTTGCCACCTGGGAAACCGTGATATCCTTGTTGGTGGTGACCAGGCCCGTAAAGGAAGATGTATTGGCCGTGTTGCCGCCAATCGTGTAGGTGCCGCTGGTCGTCTGGTCGGCGATCGTGACGGCGCGGCCAATGGTGAACGCACCGCCGGTCAGCAGCGAGGCGCTCAAGTTGCCGCTCGTGGTCGCGGCGTTGCCGAGCGTGACGGCAGAGGACGCGTTGCCAAGGGCACCTGCGGAGCCCAAAGGAGCGTTGGCGCCGACAGTCAGGGTTCCCCCGCTGATCGTGGTCGTGCCGGTGTAACCGCTTGCCGCACCGTTCAAGGCCAGCGTGCCGGCGTTCACCACGACGTTGGAAGCACCGTTACTGAGGTTGCCGTTGAATACCAGCGTGCCGGTGCCCGCCTTGGTGACGTTAGATCCAGCGTTGCCGCTCCAATTGTTGGCGAAGGTCACGGTGGTCGCATTGGTCACCGTCCATGTCTTAGCGCCACCTACGCTGACGGTTGATGCTGTGTTCGTGAAGGCCAGGTCGCCCAGACCGGTGAGAGCGCCTTGAGTCGCACCGAAGCCGAGAGCGTTGCTGCCCATGGATAGAGCGTTGGCGAATGTGCGGGAGCTGTTATCCAATGACTGCAACGAACCGCCGCTCAGGGTGAACGTGCCGGTGCCGATGCCGTTGTTGGTTCCGGTCCCTAGAATCAGTCTTCCGTCGGTCATAGTCATTCCGCCACTGAAAGTATTGTTCCCATTCAGCGTCAGGGTGCTGGCGCTGTTCGACTTGGTTACCCGTCCTGAGCCGGTGATGTTGCCGGCGAGAGTCACGCTAACGATATCAACATTCAGGGTGCCGCCGCCATTGAGCAAGACATCCCCGACGGCGCTATCATTTGTCACCCGCAAAATTCCAGAGTTAACGATCGTGCCACCGCTGTAGGTGTTCGTGCCGGAAAGCACGACCATGCCGCCGTTGCTGCTGCCGATCACCACTTTCGACGCGCCTGCGCCATTGTTCACGATGTTCGAACCGAGGGTGAGCGTCTGCGCATTGGTGATGAGGTTGAGCTCGGTGTTGGAGCCCGTGCCAATCGTGATCGCGCCCGCGCCGCTTTGAGTCACGTTCGTCGCGTCGGCGAGCATCAAGCCATTGAGGGTGATTCCATTTCCGGCGTTTGCCCAGGTCGTGATCGTGCCGCCGGTGATGCGGAGGGAATTCGCCGTGACCGCGCCTGTCTGCGTGATGTTGCCGCCAGCGTAGTCGTAGTTGGTGCTCGTGCTGGTCGCGTTGCCGATGTTCGTCGCTGTAGCTCCCGTCCCGGTGAGAGTCGTCATCGCCACGCCCGCACCGCCGGAGACCGCGTAGCCGAGAGTCGTGGTGGTTCCACGAGTCGCCCATGTCCCGATGATGCCGGTGGCGTCGTTCCCCGTACTGGTATTGATGTTCCCTGTGGTGGTGGCGAAATTAACCATGCCGCTGCCGCTGCGTGTGATGCCGCCCAGGGTGAGGGTTGTGCCGGAGACGGTGTTATTCACCGTTCCAAATCCCGCATTGACATTGAGACCGTTGACGATCTGCGTCGCAGCGGCCGCTCCGGTGAAATTGAAGATGCCGTTGCCGCCCACCGCCAGCGTGGAACTCGAATTCAGCGAACCGCTGGTGCCGTTGCCAAGATTCAGTATGCCTCCGGTGACTCCCGTAATGCCCGTGTAGGTGTTTGCCCCGGTCAGCGTGAGCGTGCCCGCACCGGTCTTCGTCATGGATCGCGGACCGCCGGTTTCGGAAATCGTACTGCTAATCGCCAGAGTCGCCCCGGCTGCGGCATTGAAATTCCCACTGGCACCGAGAATCAGATTCAACGCACCGGTCGAACCATTGCGGATCGTAAAGGTCAACGGAGTTCCGAATGCCGGGATCAGGTTGATTAAATTTCCGCTACCATCCACGCCGCTTAGAGTCAGATTGCTCGCGGTGGAAGTGGCGGTGCTGTTTTCCAGAATTCGCGAGGCTCCGACCGTAGAGGTTATATACTGGATCGTCAAATTTGATGCAGTCAGCGTCATCGTGTTTGTGCCGACATTGATCAAGACATCATCGCTTGCAGTGGGAGCGCCGCTGGGGCTCCAACTGCCCGCTGTCGTCCATGATGAGCTACTGCCGCCAAAAGTCTTCGTTGCCGCCTGCGCGGAATGGCCGAGCAGCAGTGCGGTGACAGCGACGGTAAACGATTTGGTGACGAGAGAGGCTTGCGGGAGGAATGAATGGGTTTTCATAATGGAACGACTTTTCATGCCGGAGGGTTTTGCAATGTCGGGCGGGAGCGGGAAGAGTGTTACGGGTAAAAACTACAAGCGCAAGAAATTATTGTTATCGGTAAAATCTGTTCCCTGCGGGTGCGCGTAAGTTTTCTCCGCGAATGCGGAATTGGACATGAGGAGTGACAGGATGATTCAAAGTGGGGGAGTGTTGTTGCTGGTAACTTTTTTACGACCTCGGCAAGCAGTGCGGCGGCTGGACGATCGACTGGCTGGGCAAACGCGGCGAGGTGACCACCGGCGGCACCACCATTTTCCAAGCCCTGCGTGACACCGCAGGCAAGGACACCACTGTAACATGGGTATAAGAAGGAGCTGGAACGAAAGGCGCGGACGTCGCTGTTGTCGTGATTGGCGAGGAGTCTTATGCCGAAATGGCAGGCGACCGCAAAGATCTCGAGCTTTCTCCTGAGGCTTCGGAATGTGTTTCTGATACCGGTCCGATTGATATCCGTAACAATGAATCCTTGGCATTGTGGTCGGAAAAGCTAAATTCCCCCTGTCTTCTCACATGATAACCAATTCCCAGCAACATAGATGAGTGTAACCATGGAACACATCGCCCGCGAATGCGGGGTGACGAAAATGACGGTTTCCCGTGTGTTGGGCGGACGTGACAACGTCAAGAAATCCACGCGGGACAACGTGATGGCAGCCGCAACGCGGTTGAACTACGAAATCAACGCCTTGGCGCAGAGTTTTAACTCGAACCGCAGCGGTTTTCTCGGGATCGCGATCCCGTTCGATGGTCTTCTGGGTACCAGCTATTTCAAGGATGCCGTCAATGGTTTCCGCCGTGTTCTTGATGACACGGTCTTCTCCTTTTCCTTGTTTGATACCAATTCGGAATCCTTCAACAATGGGGAAAAACTGGGCAGACTCTACCGCCAGCGCAGGGCCGACGCGCTCCTGCTGCTCGCGGTGCATACGTCGGACCGGTTTCTGGAGCCGCTGGAGGAACTTCATGTCCCGATGGTCGTGGTCGGTGAGCGCGTTGACCGTCCAAACGTCTGTTCCGTCAGTTGCCGGGACCGCCATGGAATGCGCCAGATCTGCGATCACCTTTTCAAGTTGGGCCATCACCGGATCGGTTTCGTAGAGGGGCCACGTGGGTTCTCCACGGCCATCCGACGCAAGGAAGGTTTCCTCGAATCCTGTCAGGAAAAGGGTTTGGAAGTCCCCGAAGCCTATTTGCAACAGGGACACTACAATACCCACGGCGGGCGTGAGGCCGGACGAGCCCTCCTTCGTCAGAACCCGAGACCGACCGCGGTCATCGCCGCCAACGACGCCATGGCCTATGGTGTTTATGAGAGTGCCCGCGAGCTGGGGTTGAGGATTCCGCAGGACATTTCCATCGTAGGTTTCGACAACGAAACCGCGGCAGCCGAGATGTTTCCTCCGCTCACCACCATCCATCAGCCGGTATGTGAAATGGGGGAGGAAGCGGCGAAAATCCTCTTGAATGCGATCACCAAGGACAAGCTGCCCGCTGGCCAAAAGGTGCTCGACGTCTCGTTGATCGTGCGGGAATCGACCGCACCGCCATCGGCATGATTCAAGGCAGTGGGGACGACGGGCAATTTATCAATCTCCTTCGGCACTAGCCATTCGGCCAACCCCGGGAAAATTCTTGTCAGAGCTTGCGAGCATGAAATGCAAACGGTGAAAACCGAGCGTCAGTAGAGCTGTTGGTGACGCTAGATGGCCGTTTCTGCCATTCTAGCAATATCCCGGCGGCGACTCCCCAATTCATTGTTTTCATGAAGCTTTCAAACGATTGCTCGTTGGCCAAGACGCTCCGCCTTCTCCCCATCCCGCTGATGGCCCTGCTGTCAGTGCACGCCCTTGCAGCCAAAGCACCATTCGGCGACGAGGCATCCATCCTTTCCAACGAGGCTCCTACCCGGACGGATATTTCCCTGCCGGGAGCCCAGCAGCGACTGATCCATGTTCTGGCAGAAACCGGAAAGCCGATCGTGCTGGTCGTGATAGCCGGTCGACCGCTCGTCCTGGAAAAAGTGCTGCCGCGGGTGTGCGCGCTCGTCTTCCCGCTGATCGGCGGGGCTGTTGCGGACCAGAAAATGGTGGCTGACCGGCTCTACGTCTGAACCTCGCTCGCCGCCGGGCTGTTTTTGATAGCCGTGTTTGGTTGTCTCGATGCGGGGATAAATCCCTTGGTGGTTCCTGATTCTGCTGGCCCTGCAGGCTATTTTTTCCGGGCCGTCGTGGGGGGGGGCATCTGACCACCACGGCGCTCACTCGTCTCCCGAACGTCGAGAGGCAGCTCCCGTTGGTGCGTGTGGGAACTGCCCCCGGCTGGATGGCGGCCGGGGTGATGACAAGCTATCTGTTGCACGCCGATGTCAGTGCGAGAAGGCCGGCCAGTGTCATGCGGATTTGAGCGGGCACGGATTTTGCAACGGTGCGCAGTCGTCCTGCGGTGCCACGCCGTTCTATCAGGGTGTTGCCTTCCAAAAGGGGTTGTTGGCACCTCCCCGGGCATCAATGGCGAGCATGTCGGCCATGCTGACCAACCCGGTGCCGCCGTCGTAATAAATGACGATCGCCTTCTGGTCATGGCGGTAGGCGATTTTTGAATTCGGGGTTTTACCCTCGACCGGCGTCGACTTCCAGAGATAGCGGCCAGTGAATGACACCTGATAATCAGTTGCTGAGATGATGAATGCAGTCCGTGAGGGATTTGCGATCTGGCTGACCTTATAGCTCATTGGAGGACTCATTTCATTGACGGGCCATAGAGCGCCCAAGCCCGTGCTATTGAAACCATAGCTTGCTGAAAGTTTGTCATAGTCCTTCTTTTTCGAACGATAGGCGATGGGGTCCAATAAACCGGCAGGTGCCACTCTGAGCATGGAACCAACTTTTTCGGCATCGGCTGGATCCCCAGTCAGATAAGACCGGAACACGGGGTCGTAGTACCATTCATGGAGATTCCCGTCTTTATCCTTGGTTGCGATAGGAACAAACTGGCCATTGTGATCGGAGGAATATGAGGTGTTGGCGACAGCCAGCTGGCGCATCACCACGATGGCTCCCGCTCGATCTCCGGCGGCCCTCATCCGGCTGAATCCGACCAGCGAGAGCGCGGCAAAGGTGGCGATGATGACGATCACCACAAGGAGTTCCACCAGGGTGAATCCTAATGAAGGGCGGTAGGAATGGGTTTTCATGTTAGTTGACGATGGGCATTTGGATGAATCTGAATGCGATTCGATTGAATTGGATTTCACAGCAAGAAGACGGGTTTAAGAAGTTGGGTTTCATTCTGCCCAACTCAGAAACCAGGGGTAAGTTGTCTCTATCCATTGGCAGAACAGTCCGAACGGGTCTCTGGCTCAAACGGTTGAGTGCCTTGGGGTAAACCACGGGCGCCTGACTTTTCCGAAGATTATCTCACATCAATGGCAAGCCGGGCCCTGCCTTCAGGATCTTTCACGGTGTCCGGATGCCAGACGAGCGAGAAGCCTTTGCTCAAGGGGTGACCCGGTTTGTTCTCGAGAGTCATCCCGGAGTTTGGCGATGCGAGGAAGACGATCTTCCTGCCATCGTAGGAACAGATTTTGATTTCTGCCTCAGCGATTCCCGGACCGTTGACCTCGGAGGAGGCGGCGTCGATGTCCTGGTCGATTGCGAAGGTGCGGGTCTGTTTGTCCGTCCACGTCAGTGCGATGCCATCCCCTTTGAGCTTTTTCCTGAAGATCTCGGCTGCTTTTTCATTCGGAATCTCCTTGGAAAATGGATAGGGCGAGGGGAATGCGGCGCGCACGACAAGGCGCAGGGGATTCTTCGAACGGCCGGTATCCAGCAAGCGGCCGCCGATCAAGATCATGCCGCGGCTTTGCTCGAGGATGAGTTCAAATGTTGCATCGCCCGCGAACTTGCCGCTGACGACGACTTTTTCCAGATGGTCGGTGGCGGCTAGTGCTGACTGCATGCTATCAGGTTGAATCCTTCTGATGGCAGTCTTGTCATTGGGGAGCGTTTCCTCAACGGCCACGACGACGGGAATTACCAGTTTAGGATGCAGGGGCTCTTTCTTGGCATCGATCACGGTGAGGTAGATCTCACCGCTGGCCAGGAGTCCAAACCTGTAGTTTCTGCTTGTGTGTCCGACGAAGTAGCCGGACCACGGGTGTTCACCGAGCGAGGGCAGTTGGGACGAGACCGGCTGTAGAACCGTGGCGGCGAGCAGAAAAGCGGGAAACAACCACCTGCCCGTCACCCATCGGGACGCGGCGATTGATTGGTTCCGATTCATGGTTTCACCTCCTTCCGGATGTCGCGCTGCCAGCCGGACTTCCAACGTTGGGTGAGTTTCTCTAGCAACAGCTTCTGCGCGGGATCACTGGCGATGTTGGTATTTTCCTCCGGGTCCGCCTGGTGGTCGTAGAGCTCCACGGCGTCCAGCTTGCTGTGATCCTTCGCATCGACCCAGCGGGTGATGCGGTATCGGTCCGTGCGCATGCTGTAACCCATCAGGTTCACTTTTTCAACCCGGCGCGGATATTGGCTGAAGGCGGCGTCCTTCCAGGGTTGCTCCGGGTCTTCGAGCAACGGTTTGAAACTACGGCCTTCCAGATGCGCGGGCAGCGGCAGGCCCGCGAGTTCGACCAAGG
>JBEDKU010000393.1:0-7396 GCA_041172045.1 Verrucomicrobiota bacterium
GGCACGGCGGGACAGGTGGACTTGCCGGAAATGGCTCCCGACATTTCCCGCAAGGCGTGGGCGCGGATGGACCGAGGCACTCGGATGGCGTGGTTCGCCGCGCGCGAGGCTCTGGCGGATGCCGGTCTGTCCGGCGGGCCGATGCCGATGATCGTCGGCACCTCGGCGGCCGCGATGCCGATCGGCGAGGAGTATTTCAAACAGGCGGTCGCCGGCACCCCCACGCGCGCCAGCCAGTTGCAGCGGGTCGAGTTGTATCAAGCGCAGCGCCAGATGACCGACCTCGCCCGCGCGCTCGGCGTCAGCGGCCCGCAGCGGATTATTTCAAACGCCTGCGCGTCGGGGGCGAACGCCATCGGCCAGGCGTTCCACCTCGTCCGCTCCGGCCGCGCGGACCGCGTGCTGGCGGGCGGTTACGACGCGTTGTGCCAGTTGGTTTTCTGCGGGTTCGACGCCTTGCAGGCGCTCAGTCCCTCCGGCATCCCCCGCCCTTTCGACGCAGCGCGGGACGGACTCGCGCTCGGCGAGGGCGCGGGATTTGTCATCGTGGAATCCGCCGCCTCCGCGAAAGCACGCGGTGCGCGCGTCATCGCGGAAATTCTCGGTTACGGCGCGGCCACCGACACCCACCACCTGACCCAGCCGAATCCGCTGGGCGACACCGCGCTGCTGACGATGCAGGCGGCCTGTGCCATGGCCGGGCTGCTGCCGGAGCAGATCGACTACCTGAACTCCCACGGCACCGGCACGCCGCTCAACGACATCGCGGAAGGAAACGCGATCCGCCGCTGGGCGGGCGAGGCGGTGGGAAAGCTCAAGGTCAGCTCGACCAAATCGGCCATCGGCCACCTGCTCGGGGCCGCCGGCGCGGTGGAGTCCATCATCAGCCTGATCGCGCTCGACGGCCAGTGGCTGCCCGCCAGCCTGAACGTCCGCGTGGTGGATCCGGTTTGTGAGTTCGACCTCGTCCGGGAACCGCGCGAGGCCCCGGTCTCGCGGGTGCTTACGAACTCCTTCGGCTTCGGCGGGGCGAATGCGACGCTCATTTTCGGCAAGGAGGGCGCCGCGTGAGAACAGCCGTTTCAATCACAGGTTCAGGAGCGGTTTCGCCTGCTGGCTGGGGCGTCGCAGCGCTGATGCATGCCCTGCAGTCAGGACAGAAAATCGACTCCACCCAGCTGACGAGACAGTCGTCTGAAACGACTGTTCTCACCCCAGTCTTGCGAGTTCCGGCGGAAGGCGCGACCACGCCGAAGTTCGCCCGGCTCCGGCGGACCAGCCCGATTTCCAAGTTCGCCGCCGCCGCCGCCGCCGAGGCGCTGGGCGAGACCCGGTTGGCGGAAATCGCCGCCGGGCAGCGCTGCGTGGGCGTGATTTTCACCCTCACCAACGGCTGCGTGAACTACTCGAACCGCTTCTTCACCGAAGCCTTGGACGATCCATCGCTCGCCAGCCCCATTCTGTTTCCGGAAACCGTCTTCAACGCCCCGTCCAGCCACCTCTCCGCGCTCATCGGCAGCGCGGCGCCCAACGACACCCTCATTGGCGACAGCAGTGGATTTTTCAGCGGTATTGACCTGGCCGTCGAGTGGATCGAGCGCGGCGACGTGGACGGTTGTCTGATGGTCGCCGCCGAGGAAATCGACTGGCTGAGTGCCGAGGGGCTGCGCTTTTACTCGCGCGACTATCTGCCGGCGGAAGGTGCCGCCGCCGTGTTTTTGGAGCCTACGGATGGCCCCGCGCGGCTGCTTCGCCTGCCGGATCCCGTCCCGCTCGCCGCTCACAGCCGCTTGCAGGCCGCCCGCATCATTCGCGAGCAACTAGCCGCGCACGACGACGGAAACACCCTCCTCGTCGACGGTCGGGCCGGCATCGCCCGCTTCGACCGTCCGGAAACTTCCGTGTGGGCGGACTGGAGCGGGCCACGCTGGTCGCCGCGCCGGATCCTTGGCGAGGGCATGGGCGTCTCCGCCGCGCTGCAAACAGTAGCCGCCGTGGCCGCGCTGGCGGACGGCGCTTTCCAACAGGCGGCCGTCACCGCGGTGGGCGGCAACCAGCACGCCGCCGGTCTGTTACTTGGCCGGGCCTAACGCCCCGACTGGTTCGACGACATGTTTTTGAACGCGCCGCTCTCACAAGCCCGCACGAACGCCTCCGCGTAGCTCTTCAGCTTGTCCCAGCACTGGCGGATCGCCACCGCCTCGTCCTTGCAGACGGATTGGTCGTCGGCCGCGTTGGAAATCTCGTTCAGCAAGTCCGAGAACTGGCCGATGATTTCCTGGGTCGCAGGCAGCACGTGGCCGACCTGATGACCACTGACATCCGGGTCCTTGACAAAATGTCCGCCCTGCTGGCGGCACAGCCACTCGACGATGCCGGTGTCTCCGCTCAAGTCGATGATCTGGAGCAGTCGGTCCAGCGGGTTGTAGCTGCCGGAGCCGGTTTCGTTGGGCTTTTCCGCCCATTTGTAAACCAGCGATAGCGACACTCCCAGCTCGGCAGCGACCGCCTTGGGGGTGGTTTTGCGCAGCGCCCGCTTCAATACTTCATGACTCTCCATGGACGGAACCTGAATGGATCCCACCGGTTTGAAAAGCCCGCAAATTGACAGCTTCGTCCGGCGGATTCCCGGCGGCGCGAGTCACGCTCGCAAGACCTCACGCGCCGGAGGACACCAGCGGGCAGGGAATCGCGACCACCTGCATGCCGGCGCGCTGCGCGGCGAGAATCCCGGCGGGAGCGTCTTCCAGCGCGAGGCACTTCGCGGGATCGACTCCTAGCAATTTGGCAGCCTTGAGGAAAATATCAGGTGCAGGTTTGCCGTCGGTCACGTCGTCCGCCGTCACCACTTCGTCGAACCAGTCGGAGACGCCGACAATTTTGAGCGTCTTCTCAATCACCATCCGGGAGCCGCCGGTGGCGATCGCCATCGGCATCTTGCCGCGGAGGCCTTCGGCGAAGGCCGCAACTTCTTCGATCAGGGTGACCATGTTGAGGCGCTTGAGGAAAGCCTCGCGCTTGGCCATCGCGACCTTCACCGGATCGAGCTTGAGATTATATTCGTCATTGAGCTCCACCACGATGTCCATCGTCGGCCGGCCACCCATCGCGAAAAACACATCTTCTTTGAAAATGCCACCGGCTCCGTAAAGCGCCAGCGCCTCGCACCAGGCGTCAAAGTGGGCCGGCATCGAGTCAACGAGCGTGCCGTCGCAATCGAAAATCACCGCTTCAAAACCAGTGGAGGGGAACGAAAAAGGACCGATACTTGCCATGTCGCCGGTGGATTTAGGCCCACCGCCTCAGCTTGGCAAGAACCGTGATTGATAAACTTCCATTAGCGACCTCAACGTGTCGATATCGTCACCCTCTCACAGTTCTACATTCTGGTCGGTGTAAACTCCGGCCATCACCGTTTTCGTTTCCGCACTGGAATTCTCGAAGCTAACATCACCGCGGACGGTCACCCCCGGCGCGAATTTCATCGGACCGATCACCTTCAACGAATTACAATCGATTAGACCCGGCACGCCCAGCGCCTCGATCTGATCCACCAGCTTGTATTCGTCCGAGAGGGCAATCACCGGTGGCACGCCATGCCGCGAGGCGGCGAGGCGCACCTGGCCGTTTTCCAACACCTCGTAAGCATCGGACCGCAGCGCGAGCAGATCGCCGGTCGTCTTCACCGGGGCGAAGCGGCTGCGTGGCACGTCGATGGCCGCCGCGCCTTCGAAGCACTCGATGGCCGCACCCATGGCGATTTCCAACTGCACCACCGGCGTCGATTTTTTGTCGCGCGGATCCACCGTCTTGTTGTTGCGGATCATCGGCAGCGGCAGCACGCCGGAGTCGGCGGCGAGCTGCTCCTTGAGGAGGTCGAGACGCAGCCATAAGCTATTGGTATTGAAATACTGGTGACGGTCGATATCCTGGAAAGCCGCGGCGTCCTCATCCGGAGTTTGCGCCACTTCGCGCAGCAGCAGGCGGCCGTCGGACTCCCGCACCGCGAGGTGGCCGCCCTTGCGGTCCGCCGCCGTGCGCCGGGTGACTTCCATCAGGAACGGCGCGCCGGACTTGGCGAAATAACGGAGAATCGCCGGGTCGAGGATCGCGCCGAGGTTGTCGGAATTCGAAACGAAAGCGTATTTCACGCCCTCCGCCAGCAAGCGGTCCAGCCAGCCGCTGCCGACCAGCGCGGGATAAAGATCGCCATGCCCCGGCGGGCACCATTCCAGATCCGGGTCCGCCGGCCATGACACCGGATCCAAAGTCGCGGCGTCGATTTTCGGAATCTGGTTCTGCATCAGTTCCACTTCGGCGGCATCCGCCAAACCTTCCGCGCGGTATTTTTCCAGATGCGCCAGCGTGTCCTCGCTGGTGCTGAAGCTGTTCATCAGGAGCAGGCGCACGTTCGCGCCGCTCGATTTCCGCAAATCCAGGATTTGGCGGACCATCAGGTCGAGGAAGTTCACCCCGTCGCGCACGGCGAGCAGGCTTTTAGGCCCTTGCAGACCCATGCCGGTGCCGAGCCCGCCGTTCAGCTTGATCACCACCGCCTGCGAAAGCAGCGCCGGATCCGCCGCGCCGGACGAGGCGATCGACTCGAACGAAGGCAGCCCCACCGCCGGTGAGATCGTCTCTTCCGGGATCATCCCTGTCTCGTTGCGCAGCAGTGCTTCGTAATTCCGGCGAAAGGCGCGGATGGCGGCGTCTCCCATCCCGGCGGCGGTCATCTTGGTCTCGAAAGCGGTGAAATTTCCCATGGCTGTGTAGTGGTTGGTTGCGAATTTGATCCGCCGCCCGCCACCGGTCACGCGGAAAATACGGGCATTTGCCATCCCCCTGCTCCTTGGCCCTTGCCACCGCCGCTGGCACCATTAAGTTCGTCGGATTTTAAGCACTTGTGAATTTCCGAACCCACATCATTTCACTCGCCCTGCTGGTCACGCCCGCCGTGGCCGCTTGGCAGGATGAAATCGGGTCCACCCGGCTGAAACTTCTCGCCGGAGCCGAGCTGCCGACCGCCCCGGGCCAGGGATTCTCGCAGATCGAGGCGCTTGAGGGCGGCATCAACTACGCCCCGGACACCGCGAACGTCCTCTTCACGGGAAAGACGTTTAACAACATTTCCGGCGCTTCCGGCACCAGCACCCACGCCACCCACGTCGCCACCAATTTTTATGGAACCAACAGCCAGCAACCCGGAGCCGCGCTGGTGGATCTCTACGATGCCAGCAGTTGGTTAGGCTCCGATTTCCTCAATCTTGGCAGCAACGCCCTGCCGCTCGCCGAATCACGCGACGTGCAAAACCACAGTTGGGTCGGCACTATGGGATCGGACAACCAGGACATCGAAGCGGGCAAACGCCTGGACTTCGCCATCAACCGCGACGGATTTGTTTGCGTGGTCGGTCTGCACAACGACGCCGTCGCCAACCCATTGCCGGGACTTCTCGGCCAGACCTACAACACCATCTCGGTCGGCCGCGACGATGGAAACCACAGCCGCGGCCCCACCACGCTGGAAGTCGCCGGCCGGGTGAAGCCGGACATCGTCGCGCCAAGCTCCGCACCGGAATACGCCACCAGTTGGACCACCCCGATGGTCGCCGGCGCGGCCGGACTGCTCTCAGCCAAACTCCAGACCACCTACGCCATCACAGGGGCGGACCTTCCCCGCGTGGTCAAAGCCCTGCTGCTCGCCTCCGCCACCAAGAACACCGTGAGCGGTTGGACCAACAATCTCCCGGCCTCCCCGCTAGACAGCATTTACGGCGCCGGCGAGCTGAACATCCATCACGCCTACAGCACCCTCGTCACCGGGAAGGCCACCGCTTCTAATTCCACCCAATACAAACACCGCGGCTGGGCCGCGGAATCCGTTTCCAACAATTCAGAAAAAAACTATTTTTTCAATATCCCCGCAGGCGCTCCCACCACGCCATTCTGCGCCGCCCTCACCTGGCATCGCCTCTCCACAAAATCGGGCTTCAACAACTGGAGCAACTCGCTCACCAACCTGAGCCTCCGGCTTCACAACGCCAGCGGCTTCACCGTCGGCAGCCAGATCGCCCTTAGCGACAGCGGCGTAGACAACGTCGAGCTGATCTATCAAGCCACCCTCCCCCCCGGCAACTACGCGCTCGTCGTCGATAATCCGCCCTCCAGCACCACCACTCCCTACGCCCTCGCCTGGCACAGTCTACCCGCCGCGACGATCGCCACCACGGTTCCCACCGCGCGGGAAATCGACGGCCAGGCCGGACAAGTCACCATCACCCGCAGCGGCGACACCACCCTGCCCCTGCTGGTGCCGCTCGCCGTCAGCGGCACCGCCGTTTCTGGAACTCATTTCCAAGCGCTGCCCGCCAGCGTCACCATCCCGGCGGGGCAAACGTCGGCAGCGGTGACAGTGACGCCCGTCGCCGATTCACTGGCACAGGGAAACCGCAGCGTGATCGTGGCCGTGGCGGCGGATTTCGCATTGGTTAGGGATCCCGCGCAGACCGCGGCGGTGACGATCCAGGACAAGCCGTTCGACGCGTGGCGCTTCGCAAACTTCACCACCCCGGAACTCGCCACCCCGTCCATCAGCGGTGAAACCGCCGACCCTGATGGAGACCAGCTGGCCAACCTGCTCGAATACGCGCTCGGCCTCGCTCCGAAATCTCCGGACGTTTCTCCAGTCGCCACCATCGACCTCAACGGCTACCTTGCACTCTTCGTCACGAAAAACCCCGCCGCCAGCGACGTCAGCTGGAGCGCACAGGTCGCCAATGAATTATCCATCTGGCAACCCGCCGTCACCACCGAGGACACCGTAAACACCTTCACCGCCCGCGACAACGTTCTGATGGATTCCACCGACAAGCGCTTCATCCGGCTGAAGATCACCCGGCCGTGAAGCTCAATTTTGCGTCACCCTGAGCCGCAGGAAGACGTGGCCGCCCGAAGCGGAAACCCGCCCGCGCCAGACTTCCGGATCGCCCGTGGCCACGCGTTCGTGAATCACACCAACTGTCGTCCACGCGCCGTCAAGGTTTTGAGTGAACTCGGGGGCGTAGGTCAGATCCGGGCGATTGGCGGGCCGTTGATAGGTCATGGAACACTCGCCGCCCGCCGTGGCGAACGTGATGCCGGTGGTGGAAGAGGTTCCGGGCGCAAGGCCGAGAGCGTATTTCATCAGGTTGGAAATCCCGTCGCCCGCAGGAGTGGCATTAGGACCGCTGATCGCCGGATCGACCAGCAGAGGGCCTGGAAAATAGACCTTGCTCCACGCGGAATAACTTGTGGGAGCGACTTCCAACAGGACCGCGCCGGGAGTGGCGGTATTGAGTGTGAAAATGGATCCGGCAGGAGTAATGCCGAGCGTGAGACCGCCGCCGCTCAAGGTGCC
>JBEDKU010000394.1:0-5222 GCA_041172045.1 Verrucomicrobiota bacterium
ACACCTTTCAATGGGATTTCCCGTTGGAAGACATGGCCCGACATCGTGCGATGGATCCGGAACTGGAGCGATTCCTCGCCGCCGGTGACAAGCCGGTCCTGTTCACCGCCGGCACCGGTCAGTTCCATGCCGCGGATTTTTTCCAAATCGCGGCCCGGGTGGTTTCCCGGCTGGGCCGCCGCGCCGTGTTTCTCACCATGAAGCCGGACCAGGTGCCGCCGGACCTGCCTGACTCCATCTTCGTCACGGCCTACGCCCCCTTCAGCCAACTGCTCCCGCTGGCCGCGGTGATGGTGCACCACGGCGGCATCGGCACCCTATCCCAATGCCTTGCCGCAGGCGTTCCCCAGCTCGTCGTCTTCATGTCGCTGGACCAGCCCGACAACGCGGCGCGGATCGAGAGGCTCGGTGTCGGGCGCAGCCTCAGCAGTGAGAATCTGACGGAAAAACGCCTGCTGCCACTGATTCAACACTGCCTGGAGGACCCGAAAGTCCAGGCGAAAGCGGCCCATCACGCCAAGCGGCTGCAACAGCGGCATGCGCCGGCCGCGATGCTCGTCTGGTTGGAGCGAAACGCGGGCTAGTGCTGCCCCGGCTTCGGCAGCGGCTCGTCGCCCAGGATCTTGTCCAGGTCCGCCACCCGCTCCCACGGGCAGCGCTTGCGTTGGTATTTCTTCCACACCACGTCGCGAAGCTCGCGCCACACCGCCTCCGACGGCGGCTTGAGGTCGGTCCATGTCGGGTTGCGCTTTTCCCGCGTCGTCATGATCGTCCACCGCGTGCCGAGGTAGTTCGCCCGGTAAAAGACTTTTCCCTCATCGGTATTTTCGAACCACTCGTGACTTTCCATGGCCGGACACTGGCGGGGCGCGAAACCGGAGACAAGCGGCGAATCCGCCATCGACTCGCGACCTCCGCAAGCCCATCGTCCCGCCATGGCAACCATCGGCGCACGCGCATCCCTGCAAATCCTCCACGAGAAAAGCTTCGGGCTCTTTCTCGACGGCGGCGACCTCGGGGAAATCCTCCTGCCGCACCGCGAAATCCCGCGTGGTTCCAGCATCGGCGAGTTCCTCGACGTATTCCTCTACAACGATTCCGAGGACCGGCCGGTCGCCACGCTCCAGTCGCCCAAAGTCATGCCCGGCCAGTTCGGGCGCTTGAAATGTGTGGCGGTCACCGGCGTCGGCGCCTTCCTCGACTGGGGACTGCCCAAGGATCTGCTCGTGCCCTTCCGCGAGCAAAAAGTCCGCATGGACGTCGGAAAAAACTACATCGTCCACGTCCACGTGGACGAGCAGACCCACCGCGTCATCGCCTCCACCCGCATCGCCCGGCACATGGACCTGACGCCGCCCGACTTCCGCCTGGAGCAGGAGGTCGACCTGATCATTTTCGGCAAAACCGATCTCGGCTACAAGGCGATCATCAACGGCACCCACAGCGGCCTCCTCTTCGCCAACGAGGTGTTCCAACCACTCCACCCCGGTGAGGCTCTCAAAGGCTACATCACCGCCATCCGTCCCGACGGGAAAATCAACGTCAGCCTGCACCCCGCCGGCCGCGCCAAGGTCGATGATCTGGAAAGCCGCATCCTCGCCGAGCTCGCGGCCCGCGGCGGCTTCTGGTCCCTCGGCGACCACAGCCCGGCGGCGGAAATCAACGAGGAGTTAGGCGTGAGCAAGCGCACCTTCAAACAAGCGACCGGCGCGCTTTTCAAGAAGGGCGGCATCGCTATCGAAAAAAACGGCATTCGGCTCATCAAGGAAAGTTGATCTCCGCTCATGTCCGATTCTATTCCGCCAACTGTTCCATCGCCCGCTGCCGGCTGGCGGCTGGAGAATTCCTATGCCTCGCTGCCCCAGGTCTTTCATTTCGCCATCGCGCCGGTGCCGGTGCGCGCCCCGCGATTGGTCGTTTTGAACCACCCGCTGGCGGAATCGCTCGGCCTGGCGGCTGATTTGCTAGATGAGGCCATCTTCGCCGGCAACGCGCTGCCGCCGGGCGCCTCGCCGCTCGCCCAAGCGTATGCCGGCCACCAATACGGCGGTTTCACCACCCTCGGCGACGGCCGGGCAATCCTGCTCGGCGAGCAAATCACGCCAAAAGGCGAGCGCCTCGACATCCAGCTCAAAGGCTCCGGCCGCACCCCGTTTTCCCGCGGTGGCGACGGCCGCGCCGCGCTCGGACCGATGCTGCGCGAATACATCATCAGCGAGGCGATGCACGCGCTCGGCATCCCGACCACCCGCAGCCTCGCCGTGGCGGCGACCGGCGAGCACGTCATGCGCCAGGACGGCCCACTTCCCGGCGCGGTGCTGACGCGGGTCGCCGCCAGTCACATCCGGGTCGGCACCTTCGAATGGGCCGCCGCCGCGGGCAACCGCGCGGACATGGAGGCGCTCGTCGCCTACACGCTCCAGCGCCATTTCCCGGAACTCGCCGCTGCGGAAAACCCCGCGCTCGCCCTGCTGGAAGCGGTGGTCGAGAGGCAGGCGGCGCTCATCGCGCGGTGGATGGGTGTGGGCTTCATCCACGGCGTCATGAACACCGACAACATGGCGCTCTCCGGCGAAACCATCGACTACGGCCCCTGCGCCTTCATGGATGCCTATGATCCGGCCACCGTCTTCAGCTCCATCGACCGCCGCGGCCGCTATGCCTACGGCAACCAGCCGAGCATCGCACAGTGGAACCTCGCCCGCCTATCAGAAGCCCTGCTGCCGCTGATCCATCCGGAGGAACCGCGGGCCATCGAACTGGCGACTGCGGCGCTCGAACACTTCGCCGTCCGCTATCAGGCGTTCTGGCTCGCCGAAATGAGACATAAGCTCGGCCTCTTCACCGAGGAGACGGGTGACGCCGCGCTCGTCCATTCCCTGCTCGAATGGATGCATCTCGCCCAAGCGGATTTTACCAACACCTTCGCCGCGCTGGACCAACCCGCTCCCGATGAGACCTTCCGCCAGTGGCAGGAAAACTGGCAGACGCGCCTCGCCCGCCAACCGCAGTCGCCCGAGGAATCCGCCGAACTTCGCCACGCCCACAACCCCGCCTTCATCCCGCGCAACCACCTCGTCGAAGCCGCGCTGGCCGCTGGCCAGGCAGGCGACATGGGCCCGATGGAGCGGCTTCTGGAAATTCTAGCGACACCCTACGACCACGCCCGCGATGTCCCCGAATACCGCTCGCCCGACCCCGCCGGCGGAACCGGCTACCAGACATTCTGCGGCACCTAAGCGCTCTGTAAAACAGGCGGGATCATCATTGATCGATAGATCATCCGGCAGACCGGCGAGTAAAAACAGCCTCCAACATATGCCTTGGCAAAAAGCGCGGGAGGGATAGGTTCGAAAATCATCACCATGAAGACTGTCCACGCCCCCGCATCACACTTCCTGCCGCTTTCAAATTTTCCCCTCACCCGCGCTCTTCGCAGAATTGGCCTTTTCAGCACGCTTCTACCGGGCCTGTTGATTCATGCGTTCCCCGCGAGCGTTTGCGCACAAGACCTGGTGGATGGTGACGAGAAGATCGGCGGGCAGGGTCCGCTCTCCGCGGACGATCGGGAGATTGTCAGCAATTCCACCATCACGCTATCAGCCACCACCACCTTCGTTTTCCGCTTTGCATCGGATTACAACGCCTATGCCGCGGTGATCTCGGGAGATTCCGTATCAAATTTCATCAACGGCGGGAGTTTCTCTTACTTTAGCGCGTTCGATGGGAACTTCGGCACCCAGTCGGTCACCCTGGGACCCGGGACCTATGCGGTGGGAGTCATGAACCGCACCGATAGCGCTAACAGCTACAAGGTCGAGCTCGACCTGCCCGCATCCATCAGCAATGCCGGCCCCGGGGAGACGGTTTTGAATGAAGCCGAGTACGTCGGCGCCAACGGTGGGAAGTTGTGGCACTCGTTTACCATTTCCGACGGGTATTATTATTACATGGACGGAGCCAACAGCAGCCTGGACTCCTATATCCTGCCCGCCAGTGAGATCGAGAATTTCAAGGCGGGAGGTTCTTTCAATCACTATTCGAATTACAGCGGCTCCGGAGACACCAACCAACCCGGCGGCTTTAAGATTTCGCTCAACCCGGGCGAGTACTATCTCTGCTTCGCCAACCCGAATGACGTCCAGAAATCCGTGGTTTATACCCTGCAACGTTTTGCCATTTCCACCACCGGTGGTGGTAGCGGCGGCGGCACGGGTGATGACGGCGGAATTACCGGTGCCCAAGTGGAGCTTGAAGGCAGCACCTCCTACCGGATCAACGGCAAGGCGGCCTTCCTCAACGCGGCAAAGATCGTCAATAGCGGCGACAGCACCAGCGGCACGCTCCAACTGAGGCTGTGGGCCACGAAAAGACGCTATACCGGCGGCAGCATCAATGGCTACGTGGTGGCCACCCGCAGACTGGGAGAGCTTTCGGCAGGCTATAGCTACAACTCCATCCAAGGACGAGTCCCCTATAAGAAACCCCGCCGGGGCAGTTATTTCATGACCTTGACTCTCGAAGAATATAAGAACGGCGGCTTTGTGGTGATCGACTCCGTGAGTTTCAGCTCCAAGTTCAACGTGAGATGAATCTGCGGTGCTGCCTCGCGGCCGGCGCAGCGGCGGACAAGTCGGGTCGCCACGGGATTTTCCAAGGGTGATGTCCAAACCGTGGCTGGACGGCACTGTCCCGAAGTTCCTTATTGAGAGCCATGGAAACCGAATCCGCGCCTGATCCGAATAAAGACCAAAACCACTTCCGCTTCCACGCGCCACACCGCCACCTTGCACCGGTTTTCGGAAATGACTGGTTCGCACTCAAGGCGGAGGCGTTCGCCCGCTTTTTCGGGACACCGAAATTTCTCGTCGGTCAGACCGTGCTGGTCGCCACCTGGATCGCGCTGAACACGGCGGGCGTTTTCCAGTTCGACATCTATCCGTTCATTCTCCTCAACCTCGCGTTCAGCCTGCAGGCCGCCTACGCCGCGCCCTTGATTCTGCTCGCCCAAACCCGCCAGGCGGACCGCGACAAGGCCCATGCCGACGCCGACGCCCGACATCGCGAGGCGCTCGCCGACGCCAGCGAGCAACGCGAAACCCTGGCGGCCCGGCAAACGGCGCTTTTACTGGAGCTCATGCGCCAGAACACCGAGCTCACCGCCCACACCAAGGCCATGAGCGAGCGGATCCAGACGCTCACGGAAGAAGTGCACCGCCGGA
>JBEDKU010000395.1:0-6450 GCA_041172045.1 Verrucomicrobiota bacterium
GTTGTCATATTGGTTCATGGGAGCCATCTCGTGCCGCATCACTTTGAAGAACTTCGCGTCGGGATCCCAAAGCTGCTCTTGGAATTTTTTGCGCAACTGCTCGGCTTGAGCTTGGTATTGATCGGCCAAGTCTTTGCGGCCCGCCAATTCCGCGATGCGAGCGATCGCCATGGCGTCACCAAACCTATACGAATTCATCGGCGGGCGAATTCCCGTGCCTCCGATCGAAAACTCCTGACCCTCCCAGGAGTCCACCTGCCAGTAGAGGCTATTGTCCAGCAGCCGGCTTCTCTGCCATGGACTGCCCGCCGGATTTCCTTGTTTCCAAGCCTCGTGGTTTTTGACCAAATCGTCCAACAAACCGGTGACGAACGGCTTGTCGGAATTGACGAGGTAATTGGCATAGATGCCGTCGGTGATCCACTGGGAATACATCTTGCTCGATCCACCCGGATCACCGCCTTTTCCGAAATGGAACTTGGCATATTCATTCATGATCTTCCGATCGCGGATCCAACGGCCCTCGTAAAGCTGATGGCCCACGGGACAGTTGATCGTGTTGTGTTTCTTACTCCAAGTCACCTTCGGCAGAAACTCGGTGATGACGAATCCATCGGGAGTCTTCCAGATATGCTTCCGATAGGCCCACCATCGAAAGTGATAAGTTTCCTCGACGTCCTTGTCGGAACACTCGAAGAGGGGAATGTTTCTCTCCATCCATGCGGCGGCCTGGTCGTTGCCGATCGCGGTGACCGAGCCGTCGGTTGGCAACCCTTCGGCGGCATCGTCCGGACGCTGGCTGTTGAAGGCTGCCACGTAACCGCGCAGCACGTCGGGACTCAGAATCGGGCCTGTTCCCTCCGCGAACAGAGAACCGGCTGAACCCAGCTGCAATGCCATGAATCCGATCAGCGATAATGGTTTCATGGTTTCAGGTGATGCCCCTTCTTCAACCACGCGACAAAGTCACGCACCTGCTGTCTCAACGGCTCTTCATCGGGGACCACATCTTTTCCGACCAACGGGTCATAAAAGACTCCGACCACATGGTCGCCGGGTTTTGTTCTGAGCTCTTCCACGAGCTTCTGCGCCGCGCCGAGGAAGTCCGTGATGTGATCGGTATTGTCGGTCCGGTCCGGGACATCTTCGCTGGTGAGGATTTCAAACGCGATGTTTCCATTCCTACTAACCCCATCAAACCCCATCGGCTTTTCACCCTCCAATGACAACCCAATACCCAGCCTCTTCGCCTCATCCACGATGACATTGCGCGCATCCATCTCGGACCACGTCGGAGGCTTTTTGTTACGCGAGGCGACCAGGGAGTCTGCGTGCTGACCCAGGCCATGCTTGAACACCGGTGCCACGATCAACTTGCCCGGACCCGTCATGTTCACAACCGATTCACCCTGAATTTGAGGATCGTCCACGATGAGACCGTGGATTTCCACTTCGGGAAAGGTGCCCCATAGTCCGTTGCTGGGCTGGCCTGTCGTCGTGATTTTCACATGCCGGATGCCCTTATGCTCAAACTCAAGGTGATGCTCCTGTTGTAGGTCCTGCATTTTCGACTGGTCGCTGAGCATCACCCAGTGAACTCCATCGGCGGATCCATGCACGGTGTATTGATACTTGCTGCCGGTCTGCCAAGTGATCTTCGCGCCCTTCAGATCACGTGGCCCGCCGAGATCGATCTGCCATGTGTGACCTGTGTTGCCATCCTTGGGACACCAGCGGGTTTGAAGATTTCCGTCGATGGCATGGCCCGCAGGGTGCCCCGGGCTGAATGAGGAAGCGGTAGCCGTCTTTCCCGCAACCAGATTTCCAAACTGCCGGACTTTCGCCAGACGATGGCGGCTGAATATCTTATTACTTTCCCTGAACGTCTTATCGCGGGTCTTCGCCGCTTCAACCAGTTTCGCATCGTCCGGAAGCAAGGTCGTGATCGTTGCCTTGCTGTCTTCCACCCCATCGGCTGATAGATTCAATTGAATGGCCCCCGCCTGCTTTGTTGACTTCACGATCGCCAGGCCGCGGCCGTAGAATGTTTCGACCTGGTTGCCCTTGAACGGCGAGTGGTTGCCGGGGCTTCCATTGTCCACTCCAACCAATGTGCCAGCCCCATCGGCGGAAACACGAATCATCCGGTCCGAGTCACGGCAAATCACACCATCCTTATCCACCAGGCGGACTTCCACAAAGCTGAGATCCTTGCCATCCGCGGCGATTTCGGACCGGTCGGCGCTCACTTCAAGCCGGACCGGCTCACCCGCGGTTCGCACGATGTTGGTGCAGAGAACCTGGCCATTGGTCCGCCCCACTGCCTTCAGCTCGCCGGGCTCATGGTTCACAAGCCATTCCGCATGCAGGCTCTCCGAACGTTTGATCGTCTTCACACCCAGGGACCGGTTGTTGAGAAAAAGTTCCACCTCCTCGCAGTTGCTATAAATCCAGACCGGTATGGGTGCGAGGAAGTATTGCGACAAGTTCCAGTTCTGCGGGACGATATGCACGGCTGGCTTGTCGGTCCAGTCCGCCTGGTAGATATAGTAGGAATCCTTGGGAAATCCGGCCAGATCGATAATCCCGAACAACCCGTTGCGCGCGGGCCATTTGAAAGGAAAACACTCGCCCAGGTAGTCAAATCCGGTCCAGGCGAACTGACCCGCCACCCACGGCGATTTCCTCAAGGTGATCAGCGTTAAATCCGTCCGATCATCCCCCCAGAATCGCCCGTATCCCGTGCACTCGGAGTTGTTCTTGATATTCTGAACAGCCATTTTGATGCCCGGGACCTTCACGATCTCATAGGAATAACTGTCGCGAGTCGCGAAGTTGGTCGCGTTCTCCGTGCCGATCATCGGCTTTTTACCTTTGAGCTCCGGATAAGACTCCAGAGAATAATTCTGGCCATAGACATCCAGCGCCGCCGTCATTCCGTTTTTCTCGCATGCCTTCGGGGAATTGCATGCCGCCGTGACGGCGCGGCTTGGATCGTGCTGTTTGCAAATCTCGACGAGGCGCTTGGCGATCACTCCACCCTGCCCGGGAAAATCCTCCTTGTGCTGCTCATTCACTTCATTCCCGACACTCCAGAGGATCACGCAGGGATGATTGCGGTCGCGGCGGATCATGCTGGTCAAGTCACGCTCGTGCCACTCCTTGAAATACTTGTGGTAGTCATTCCCGAGCTTTTTCTGTTCCCAGACATCGAACGCTTCATTCATCACCATGAAGCCCATGCGGTCGCACATCGCGTAGAATTCCGGCTCACGCGGGTTGTGACTGGTGCGGATCGCGTTACAGCCCATCTCCCGCAGGATTTCGAGTCGCCTCTGAAGCGCGGGCGGAGAAATGGCGGTGCCGAGAGCGCCAAAGTCGTGGTGCAAGCAGACACCCTTGATATCGACGCGTTCACCGTTCAGCAAAAAGCCCCGGTCCGGCGTGAATTCACAACTCCGGATACCCAGCGGTGAGGCATAATCATCCACCGGCTTTCCGCCCGCCTTGATCGCCGAGACAACATGATAGAGATCAGGTGTGTCGGGAGACCAGAGTTGGGGCTCGGTCACGGTGAATAGCTGGTCGAATTCATGCATCGCGCCCGCCGCAATGCGGTGGGCCGATTCAGCCTCGGCCACCGCGTTGCCCAGCGGATCGATGATCACGGAGGTGAGGATCACGTCCGATGCCTCGCCGGAATGATTCGCCACCTCGGTGCGCAGACGGACGCTGGCCTTTTCCTTTGAAACCTCCGGCGTCGTAACCGAAGTGCCCCAATGAGCGACATGGACCGGGGTCATTTTGACGAGCCAGACGTTGCGATAGATTCCAGCCCCGGGATACCATCGGCTGCCGCTGGGTTCGACATTGACGCGGACGGCGATGTGGTTTTGCACGGCGCCAAATTTCAGATAGGGTGTGAGATCATGGCGAAACCCGACATATCCATTCGGGCGGCGTCCCAGAAGGTGCCCATTGATCCAGACCTGGCTGTCCATGTACACGCCGTCAAAATCGATGGCGATTTCCCTGTCCCTGTCCGATTCGGGCAGCGTGAAAGCTTTGCGATACCATCCGACGCCACCGGGAAGATAGCCGACCGATGAGCCTCCGGGCATTTTGGGATCGTAAGGCTGTTCGATGCTCCAGTCGTGCGGCACATCAAGTGCGCGCCACTGAGAGTCATCAAAGCCCGGGGCTTCGGCACCCGGCGCATCTCCCAAGTGAAATGTCCACCCATCGCAAAGGGACTCTCTTTTCCGGGCGTTCTCAGCGCCCGCCGCGGATAGCCCCTTCCCGATCATTGCCACCTTGATCGGCTGAGCCTGGGCTGACACAGCGCAAAACAGCGAGATTAGGGTAATGAATTGGAATGGATTCATTCGCGTTCCAATACGATGACTTCGAAGGGTTCCAGTTTAAAAGTGTGAGCCTTGCCCGCCGTAAGCGTGACGGCGGGTTTATCCGCTTGATCCGCCCACGGGCTTTTCATGGTGAAGGTCCGGACGTTTTCATGTTGCGGCAGTTCAAAAGCCTTTTCCGGGTCAATAGCGATCAACTGCGGCTGATTCGAGGGATTGCGCAGCATGAGTGTGGCTTTGGTGGGAAGCCACGCTGCCACCCCATAGACCTGTTGCTCTCCAGGGTTGCCACCCACCCAATGGGAATCGACCAACACGTCTTCGTTGGCCCGGGACCATTTGGCACCTTCAGCCACAATGTCCCACAACTCATCGGTCATGAGCGCTTCGCCGGTGTCCTGATTGTTAGGTGCGATGTAAAGCTCCTGCAGGTTTACACCGATGGCAAAATAGGAGCGAACATCATTTTTCCACTGCTTGATCGTCGCAGTATCAAATCCTTTATGATGCACATACGGCGCAAGCACGACCCCATGGCTCATGACCGATGAGATGGGGAACAGCGGGCTTTGGGAGACGACCTTCATGTAGGTTGTCCAGTCCCGGTAAGTAATCGATTGCTCGCGCACAGGTCCTACGCCCTTCATCTCGATGTCGCCTCCGCCGCGCCAAATCGAGTCGGAGTTCATCAGGAAAAACGGGCTGGGCCAACTGCCACAGGTGGTGTTGATGAAGACATCCGGCTTCTCCTTGCGCATGTCCTCGATGAGTTTCACCAGCGCCTCGCGTTCAGATTCGTTTGCCGGATTCTCGTTCAAGCCGTCGAATTTGAACATGCTGACCCCTTGATTGCGGAGGAAGTCAAAACACACCTCACGGAAACGGGCGAGGTAGGCGGGGTCGGACAAACTGAAGGCCTTGTCTTTGATCACGTAAGGCAGATTGTTCTTTTGAGCCGTTGCCAGGCGGACTTCACGCCCGCCCCACCCGCCTTGCGGGGACATCCAGACACCCAACGAGCTGCCGTACTTCCCGGCAACCTCTTTCATGACTTTCCATTCGTTGGGATTACGCTTGGGATCGAACTGCCATACGTCGGTCGCGGTGCCCGAAACATTGTCCCACGGATCATCAAACATAAACAACTCAACGGACACACCGCGCTTGACGGTCAATTCCCTGGTGAATGTCCGGATCCGCTCGAGGGCTTCGGCCTCATCCGCCTTCTTCGTGCGCGCGGTGTGCAGAATATCATACCACGCATTGTAATGGAGAACCTGATGATAGGCGTGTGACCGTTCCCGCTCCAGATAGTAGTTAAACGCCCGGCGGAGTTGATCTTTTGGGTAGATGCCGATTGCGGCGCGCTGATGAACCGTCTCTCCCTGTTTTACCGCCATGTTTGAGCGGTCCCAGTAAAAGGTAAGATGGTCGCCGACGATGAGAGACCTTGCGGTCGGGTGGTGAAACCCGAAGAAGAAGCGATCGCTCACCACCGGACTCCCGGCCGGGGTGCCGAGTTGCTTCAGCTTCTTGGCGGTCACCTCCAGCATGGCCAGACGGTTCAAACTCAAATCCCCGCGCAACGGAGTGACCGTCACATCGAACAGGAGGTAGTTGGCGTCGTCCCGCAGCATGGGTTTCCACACGACACGATAGGCATCGTCGGGCGCGGTAAAGGTCAACGCGAACGATTTAGCCGGAGAATGATCGCCCTGCCGGGGCGAGTCGGGATCCGCGAGGATCGATTCTTCCCGGATCTCCGCAGCGAGCTTCATCGCCGACGCGTTTACCGGCTTGCCGTTCACAATCAAAGCGAACAGTTCATCAACGACAACCGCAGCCCCCGCTTCGGCAGCGATGTCGATACGCGCGTTCGTTACACGACCGTCCGTCACATCAAACTGGAATGTCACCAGGTCATTTTTCAGCGTTCGTGTATTTCCCTCGACGATCGTCTTCGCGCTACCCGGAAGCCGTTGATCCGGGTAGTCGAGCCTGATCGCCGCCTTGGGCTTTGCAGCCAGCGCCACATCGCATGGCAGAAAGCCCAAGCCTATCGAAAGCCATCCAATCAGTCTTAAGT
>JBEDKU010000396.1:0-5411 GCA_041172045.1 Verrucomicrobiota bacterium
CTTTCGTATTTCGCCTGGATCCTCATCTTTCTCACCGGAGCCGGCGGCGGCGGCTGGATCTTTTTTAAAAACGAGCAGTTCAAGGAGGAACAACGCCTCATCCGGATCGCGTTTTTAGAGCGTCAGGGCTCCATCCTCGTCGAGAACCGCCGCTGGCAGGATGCGGCGGGCGCGTTTTCCGAGATTGAACGGATTTCCCCCGGATCCGATCTTTCCAAGCGCGGCCGCCGCAGCATCGAAGCCGGCATGATGGAAGAGCAGACGCAGTTCGTCGGCTACTGGACCGGCCCGGCCATCGCCGCGTTGGAATGCGGGCGTCACGACGAAGCCACCGCCGCCGCGCGCCAGGTTCTTGAAAAATTTCCTACCGAAAAGGAAGCCGCCGCCATTCTCGAGCGCATCGCCGCCGCCCGCATCAGCCAATCCCGCGCCGCCACCATCGCCGCCGCCCGTGACGCGCTCGACCGGCGGAATTGGTCGCTCGCGATTTCCACCGCCCAGTCCGTCCTCGCCACCGCGCCCGAGGAGCCGGACGCAAGATCCATCCTGGCAGACGCCACCGCCGCGCTTGAGAAATCCGCCGCCGACAGTGCGAAAGCCGCAAACCTCCTGCAAATGGCCGTCGCCCGCGACCAAGGCCGGTTCGACCAACAGGCGCTCGACTGGCTTCGCGAGGCCAGCTCGCTCGCCCCGGAAAATCAGGAAATCACCGCCCGCCTCGAAAAACTCTCCAGCTATTCCCGCACCCTGCGCGTCCCCGGCGACTACGCGACCCCGGCGGAAGCGCTTGCCAATGCCCACGACCGCGACCGCATCGTGCTCGGCGCCGCCACCTGGAAAGGTCCGCTGGTGATCAATGCCGCCGTCGAACTTCAAGGCGCCGGATTCACCGAAACGCGGGTCGAATGCGCTCCTGAAAACGGCAGCGCCATCACCATCGGACCGAACGTCCGGGGCGCGCGGATCAGCGGCATCACCTTCCGCCACGAGTCCTTCGCCGCCGGCAGCGACCGCTACTCCGTCGCGCTCGTCCGTGGTGGAATCGCCACGTTTGCAGATTGCCGCTTCACCGAAGCCAGCGGCCACGGCCTCGCCGTCATCGAGGGCGGACAAGCCACGGTCAGCCGCAGCCGCTTCGCCGACAATGGATGGAACGGAATCGCCGCCATCGGCCAAGGCAGCACGCTCGAAGTCCGGGACTCGGAATCGTTGAACAACTTCGAGCACGGCATCGAGTCCTGGGATGGTGCCGCCGTCATCCTCATCAACAACCGCTGCGAGGGCAACAGCCGCAACGGCATCCACACCGACAACGGCCTCGCCTCCGCCACCATCGAGGGCAATCAACTCGTCGCCAACCGCGAGTTCGGCCTCGTGCTCGACAGCGCCGCCTCGGGAAAAATTTCCGGCAACACCGCCCGCGCGAACTTGCTCGGAGGCCTCGTCATCCGCACCGGCGCGGCGAGCCTGCCGGTCACCTCCAACCAAGCCACCCTCAATCAAGGCCCCGGCCTGGTTTTGGAAAAAGGACTGGTCCCGGCGTCCTACTCCTCCAATTCCATCTCAAAAAACACCGGCCAGCAAATCCTCGCCGCCGCCGATCTCGCCGCCCCCACCGCTCCGGCTGAGACCCCGCCACGGGCCACCATCATCTCCGAACCGTAGCCGGACAGACAGCCGCCGGCGCTCGGGAACCCGCCTGGCCGCGGGAATTCCCCGGCTGCCGCGGGATTTGTTCCCTCCGCCGAGCTAATCCGACTTGCCCTTAGTCCGTCGGCGAGGCATGGAGGGGGCGTGATGCGCGACCTATCAGCCAACCCGGCATGGCAGGAAAAGGATCTGGGGCTGCCGCTACCGGATTCTCCACACGCATGCTCGGTCTGCCTGCCCACCTGGGACTCGGTGATCGGCTACGAGGAAGCCCGCGAAAAGGTCCTCAAAAAACTCCGCACCGGCTACCCGAGATTCTTCAAACATCCCGTGGTGGAACGCCTGTTCGCAGCCGCCAAGGCGGAGGTCGCCGGCGAACACGAGGAGGTCGTCGTGCTGCCCACCCGTGCTTCGGTCCAGCGCGCCCACCGTTGGGTGGAGCGCACGGCGAACACCGCGGTTAGAATCACCAGTTTCCACGGACTCCAGGTTCTGGTCGTCCCGGCGAAGGCCAAGGCGGACGCGAACGCCTACTGGCGTTTCGCCGGGGAGGTGGTGAGCAGCCGCCAGGCCCAGGACTTTCTGGATGAAAACCTGCGGGAAGGATCAAAGTCCCATCTGATTTCCCGCTCGCTTGCCAAATTCACCGGGGCCTCGCCCGACGACACGTTCATCTTCAGCAGCGGCATGGCCGCCGTGACCGCCGTCCTGCGCGCGCTTCCCGGAATGCACGCCGGCAAGAAAACCCTGCAACTGGAGTTTCCCTATGTGGATTGTTTGAAGGTGCAGGAACTCTTCGGACACGGCGTCGTCTATCTGAACGAGGCCACCGGCGAGTCCTTCGACGAGGCGCTCATGCGCATCCGCCAGGGAGAGTTCGCCGGAGTCTTTACCGAGGTTCCCAGCAATCCCCTGCTGCGCACCGTCGACCTTCACCGCGTGGCCAAGGCCTGCGAGGACAGCGGCACTCCGCTGATCGTGGACGACTCCGCCACCGGCCCGCTCAATGTCGAAGCGCTGCGATTCGCCGATGTGGTGACCAGCAGTCTCACCAAGTGGATTTCCGGCGAAGGTGACGTGATGGCCGGCATGGCCAGCGTGCGCGCCAGCTCTCCGGTCGCCAACGCGCTGCGGACCTCCTTGAAAGCGGACGCCAGCGAAAGCGCGCCGCTTTACATCGGAGATGCCGAGGTGCTTCTCTCGAATCTCAAGGGCTATGCCAAGCGCATGAAAACCGTGAACGCCAACGGTCAGGCGCTCGCTTCCTGGCTGGCCGGCCACGCCGCCGTTGCCGAAGTCTGGCACCCGTCGCTGACCCACACCGCCAACTACAACGCCGTCATGCGCAAGGGCGGCGGCTATGGCGGCTTGCTCTCCTTCGTTTTAAAAACGCCCAAGAAGACCCCCAAGGTTTACGACACCCTGCGTCTGAGCAAGGGACCGAGTTTCGGCACCCCCTTCACGATCGTCTGCCCCTACACCCTGTTAGCCCACTACCACGAACTGGAATGGGCCGAGGGCTGCGGAGTCCCGGCCAACCTCTTGCGGGTCTCCTGTGGACTGGAGCCGATCGACACGATCATCACCGCCTTCGATGAGGCGCTCGCCCACGCCTGACCAGTCTTTCCATTTCCGCAGCTCCATTACTCGATTTCAGGGATTGCCAGCAGGCCAGGCAATTGGCATTGCAGGGGCGGCAAAGTGGTCGCCTTATTTGATCTGACAAGATTGAGAAGTCGCCGCCCCCTTACGAAAAACCATGAAACCGACACTCCTTGTTCTCGCAGCCGGAATGGGCAGCCGATACGGCGGCCTTAAACAAATGGACCCGATGGGGCCGAATGGTGAAACCGTGCTTGACTACTCGGTCTACGACGCGATCCGCGCCGGCTTCGGGCGGGTCATTTTCATCATCCGCGAGGACTTCGCCGAAGCATTCAAGCAAGGGGTTGGTTCGCGTTTCGCCGACGTCATCGAAGTGGATTACGCCTTCCAGAAGCTCGACGACCTGCCCGAAGGATTCACCGTCCCGGAAGGCCGGGCGAAACCCTGGGGCACCGCCCACGCCATCCGCGCGGCACGGCATCTCATCGATGGATCCTTCGCGGTGATCAATGCGGACGATTTCTACGGCAGCGACGCTTACGTGCGCGCCGCCGAATTTCTCAACGCGCCGCGTGCCGAAAATGAAAAAGCCCACTACGCGATGATCGGCTATCCGCTCGTCAACACGCTCTCCGACCATGGCGACGTGAACCGCGGCATCTGCACCCGCAGCGAGGACGGCCTGCTCACCGGCGTGGAGGAATATGTGAAAATCGAGCGCGATGCCGACGGCGTGGTCCGTGGCAACGCTCTCGACGGCACCCGCAGGCAGGTCTGCGAAGTGTCGCCCGTTTCGATGAACTTCTGGGCCTTCACCCATTGTTTCATCGACCATCTGGAAACAGAGTTCACCGACTTCCTGAAAAATTTCGGCAACGTGGAAAAGTCCGAAAACTACATCCCCACCGTAGTCGATGCGCTGATCCGCGCCGACAAGGCGGACTGCGCGGTGCTCGACACGACCAGCCACTGGTTCGGTGTCACCTATCCGGAAGACAAGCAGCACGTCGTCGCCTCCATCCGCAAACTCATCGAAACCGGCGAATATCCGGCGGACCTTTCCCTAGCGGCGACACATGCATGATCTCCGCGCGATTTCGGCGCTGTTCCAGATGCGCGCCGACTTTGTCGAGGCGCGACCCTTCGGCAACGGGCACATCAATGACACCTACTGCGCGTCGTACGACCAAGCGGGGAACCGCATCCGCTACATCCACCAGAGGGTCAACCCCCATGTTTTCAAGAACCCCGTCGAGGTGATGGAAAACGTCGCCCGTGTGACCAGTCACGCGCTGGCGCAACTGCTCGCCGAGGGGAATCCGGAAGCCCATCGCCGCACGCTCACCTGCATTCCCGCGCTGGATGGCAGGCCCTACGCCTTCGATACGGGCGGCAGCCTCTGGCGCACCTATCCGTTCATCGAACGTGCCCGCGGCTATGACGAGATCGAATCCGACAATCAGGCCTACCAGGCGGCGCGGGCGTTCGGCGCGTTTCAAAAACTCACCGCCGATCTACCCGGCGACCGCCTGCACGAGACCATTCCGGACTTCCACCACACACCCAAACGACTCGAAGCACTCGAAGCAGCGATCCAAAACAACACCGCCGGTCGCGCCGACAGCGTGCTGACTGAAATCGCCTTCGCCCGCGCCCGCGCCGTCGATTGCGCGCGCATCACCGACCTCATCGCCTCCGGCGAAATCCCCGAGCGCGTCACCCACAACGACACCAAGCTCAACAACGTCCTGCTCGACGAGACCACCGCGGAGGGCATCTGCGTGATCGACCTCGACACCACCATGCCCGGCTCCGCGCTCTACGACTTCGGCGACATGGTGCGCACCGCCGCGCCGACGACACGTGAGGATGACGCGGACATCAACCGGATCGGCGTCCGCCTCGACCGCTTCGAATCGTTGGTAAAAGGCTACCTATCCACCGCCACCTTTCTCAACGAGGCCGAGCTCGCCCACCTCGCGTTTTCCGGAAAGCTCATCACCCTGGAATGCGGGATCCGCTTCCTAACCGACTTCCTGGATGGCGACACCTACTTCAAGACCAGCCGCCCGGGTCACAATCTCGACCGCTGCCGCAACCAGTTCGCCTTTGTCTCAGCGCTCGAGGAAAACATGCGGGCGATGGAGGACATCGTG
>JBEDKU010000397.1:0-3519 GCA_041172045.1 Verrucomicrobiota bacterium
GGTCCGAATCATGCCCTTGGGAGACTCGATCACCTACGGCCAAGCCGAGTCACCCCCATGGCAGAATCCAGCCGATTGGCCGCAGGGTGGATACCGCGACCGCCTCTACACGTTGCTCACCCAGCAGGGTTTCAATGTCGATTTCATCGGCACACTCACCGACACCAACAACCCCGAACTGCCCGACAAAAACCATCAGGGCATGCTCGGCTACCGGGTCGATGAGATCAACGCGTCGATCGGCGGCTGGCTGGACGAGGTGGCCGACCCGGATGTAATTCTGATTCAAATCGGAACCAACGATTTCCTGCAGGTCTCGCGGAATGAAACCCCTTCCGGTGTTCTCGCCAAGCTGGACGCACTCATCACCAACATCACCACCAGACGTCCGTTTACAAAAGTCGTCGTCTCCACCCTCATCCTCTCCACCTACAGCGCCAGTGTGGAAGCCAAGCAAGTGACCTACAACCAGGGGATTCCGAATCTTGTCGCGCAGCACGCCGCCCTCGGACGCCAGGTCTCCTGGGTGGATCTCCATCCGACCCTGAACGCCGGGGACCTGTATGACACGGTTCACCCCACCACCCCGGGATATGAAAAAATGGCCGACGCCTGGCTGCCAGCGATCACCAGCGTGATCGCCCCGAAAGGCACGTCAAACGCTCCACTCATCGCGAAAGCCGAAACAATCAACGATTTGACGAAAGTTCATATCACCTTCAGCAAACCCGTCGCCGACAGCGCCACGGCTCTCTCCAACTTTAGTATCTCCGGCGGAATCACCCTCTCAGGAGCCGTCCTGGATTCCACCACCAAGCGGACCATCACGCTGACCACCAGCTCCCAGACCAAGGGACAAACCTACACCCTTACCGTCAGCGGAGTCCGGGACCGCACCGCATCGCAGGCGCTCATCGCACCGCTTTCCAAGGCGATGTTCACCGCCCCCTTGCTGACCCACGGAAGTTTCGAGGACTCATACTCGGGATGGCCCACCCACACGGGAAATCTGGAAATCAAAGACAAGAGATTCAATCCGCCCTACTCCACTTCAGAGGGAAACAAACTGGTGGCGTTCAACGCGGGTGACCAATTTCCGAACGGCGTCCTGAGCCAGTCCTTCCCCACCACCGTAGGTCAGACCTACCGCCTCAGCTATGATCTGGGAGTCGCCAGTTGGCAGTACAACTGGACCCAGAAACTCGGCGTGAACGTGCAAGGCTCCAACACCCTGCTCGGCACCACCTCAATCATCAGCGGCGTCGGCGGCGCGGGCAACTCGCCCAACCTGTCCTGGTTTCCTTGGAGCCACGAGTTCACCGCCACCACCACCACCACCACGCTGACGTTCACCGATGTTTCCGAAGCCAGCCAGAGCTGGAGCAAGGACATGCTGCTGGACAATGTGCGGGTCGTCCGTGCCGATAGCGGACCCTACCTGGCCGTCACCTCCACGCCTAACGTAGGCGCGGTTTTCACCATCAGCCCGAACGACCTTCAGGGAAGCGGCAACGGCACTTCCAGCCTGATCCGCTCCTATGCCACTGGCACCGCGGTCATGCTGACCGCCCCCTTGACCGCCTCAGGAAGAAGCTTCCAAAAATGGCAGCTCAATGGAGCCGACATCGCGGGCACCAACCGCACCGTCACCGTCACGCTCAATAACAACACCACTCTCAACGCCTGCTACGACCCGACAGGACCGATCGCGCCGGTCGCGGTGGCTGACAGTTTCACGACCACCGAAGGTATTCCGTTGACAGTAGCAGCCTCAGGCGTCCTGAGCAACGACTCGGATGCGGACGCCCTGCCACTCACCGCAGTGCTGTCCGCCGGCCCAACCAAAGGCAGCCTGACCTTGAATCCAGACGGCGGCTTCAGCTACGTCCCTGACTTGATCGCCAACGGAGCGGACTCGTTCACCTATCGCGCCTACAACGGTTCACTTTATTCCGGCATCACCACGGTATCGATCAACAACTCACCCGTGGCGGGGAACGATGGCAGCACCGGCTCGCCGTTCCTAACCGTCCAGGAAGACTCCGGCCCTTCGTCGAGCATGATGGTGTTGAGCAACGACACGGACCCGGATGGCAATTTCCTTCACATCACGCAGGCGTCTTCACCAGACGGTTCGGTCAGCACACCCTACTCAGACACTCGCCTTCGTTTCACTCCAGCAACCAATTTTTTCGGCCCGACTACGATTTCCTATACCGTTTCGGATGGCAATGGAGGCACCTCCACCGCCACGGTTTTCATCAATGTCACCTCCGTCAATGACGCGCCGGTCGCCCTTCCGCAATCCGTTTCGCAAAACGAGGACGCCTCCTCGGCCATCACCCTCACCGGCACCGACGTGGACAGCCCCAGTCTCACCTTCACCGCGGGAACACCCGGAAACGGCAGCCTCAGCGGTAGCGCCCCGAACCTCACCTACACCCCGGCGGCGAATTACTCCGGCCAGGACAGCTTCACCTTCACCGCCAGCGACGGCTCGCTCACCTCCACTCCCGCCACCGTCACCATCACGGTCACTCCCGTCGACGACGCGCCGGTCGCCGGCGCACAGTCCCTCGCCACCACCGAGGACGCCGCCCTGCCGATCACCCTCACCGGTAGCGATTTGGAAGGCCAGGGACTGACCTTCACCGCGGGAACACCCGGACACGGCAGCCTCAGCGGCACCGCCCCGAACCTTACCTACACCCCGGCGGCAAATTACTCCGGCCAGGACAGTTTCACCTTCGCCGTCAGCGACGGCTCGCTCACCTCCACCTCCACCTCCACACCCGCCACCGTCACCATCACGGTCACTCCCGTCGACGACGCGCCGGTCGCCGGCCCAAAATCAGTTTCCGTGAACGAGGATGGCAGCGTAGCGATTGCCCTGACCGGCACTGATGCCGACGACCAGACACTGACCTTCACCGTGGAATCACCCGCACACGGCAACTTCACCGGCACCGCACCGAACCTCACCTACACGCCGGCGGCAAATTACTCTGGCCTGGACAGTTTCACATTCACCGTGAGCGACGGAGTCCTAACCTCCGAGCCCGCCACCGTTTCCATCACGGTCCATTCTATCGACGATGCCCCCGTCGCCGTGGATGAAAGCTACTCCACCGCCGAGGACACCGCTCTAACCACCGCCATCCCCGGAGTCCTGGCCAACGACTCGGATGTGGAGGAAACCGCATTGACCGCAGCACTGGTCGCCGATGTCACCCACGGCACGCTGTCCCTTACTCCGGACGGAAGTTTCGAATACACCCCTGACGCCGATTTCCATGGCGAAGACTCCTTCACCTACAGGGCCAGCGACACCACCCTTGAATCCAATATCGCCACGGTCACCATCACGGTCGCTCCCATCAACGACGCCCCGGTCGCCGCAGCACAATCGGTCACCACCAACGAGGACACCGCCCTGCCCATCACCCTCACCGGCGCTGACGTGGATGGCGAGGAGCCAACCTACACCGTGGGTTCACCCGTACACGGCACGCTTTCCGG
>JBEDKU010000398.1:0-8258 GCA_041172045.1 Verrucomicrobiota bacterium
ACCATCAAGGAAGCCAACGGCACCTTCGACCGCGCCGAACTCGAGTCCGCCTTCTCGTGGCTCTGCGACCAGGCCAAACAAACCCGCTTCAAGCTCGGGAAATTCCAATCCGTCACCGTCACCGGCGACACCTCCCAGGTCACCCTCACCCTCAGCGGCCTCGTCGAGCTGCCCACCTACCGCCCCGCCGACGGGAATTTCGACGTCACCTTCGACTGGCAAAAGCAAGACGACGGCTGGCGGCTCACCCGCGCCAACTGGCGCGAGGCGGAATGATCGATCCCGCAGATAGGAAACATTCACTCGAACCCAGGAACCCGACCGAACCGTCCGGACATGGCGGGACCTCCGGATCCTTTGGGTGAGTGGAGCCCCCCGCCTTAAGGATTCAACCTTGCCTCAATCCGATAGAACCGATTGCCCGGACTTTGGGATTCCGTGAACACATGGACGCCATCTTGCGCGGGCTGCACCACCTCCACGACTTGCCAATTTCCCGCTTCGAGTTGGGCGCTCGAATGAATGCGATAGGTGCGCCCGGCTTTGACCTCTATCGTGATCGTCGGTGGTTGGTCCGCTGCCGGTGGCTTGACGCTCCAGACAAACTGGTCGCTTGGGCTGAGGTGATCGGTTCCGGCATGAATCTCGAAAAGATCCGTCTGTCCGTCTCCATCACTGTCGAGTGCGGGATCGATAGGAACGGCGCTCGGTAAACCCAGTCCGATCTCAATCGCATCTGGAATTCCGTCATCGTCGTCGTCCGTGTCGGCATTGTTGCCAATTCCGTCACGATCCGTATCGACTTGCTCTGCCGGATTCAGAGGGAACGCATCGTTGGTATCAGGAGCTCCATCGTTATCATCATCCTCATCCGTGTTGTTTCCGATACCGTCGCTGTCGGTGTCGGCGCTTTCATCCGTATTGAATGGAAACGCATCGATCGTATCCGCAAATCCGTCGTTGTCGTCATCCGGATCGGCAATGTCACCGATCCCGTCGTTGTCGCTGTCCTTCTGTTCAGTTGGATTGAACGGAAACGCGTCGCCCACATCCGGCGTTCCGTCGTTGTCATCGTCAGGATCCACGTTGTCGCCGATGCCGTCACCATCCGCATCATGAGACTCGTTAGGGTTCAGCGGGAAAGCGTCTTCGGGATCATTGACCCCGTCATTGTCATCGTCAGGGTCAATGGTGTCCACGATGCCGTCGTTGTCAAAATCAAGACCGGCGGGGACATACGGTTGGGAATCGATGGCATCCGCGATTCCATCGCCATCACTGTCAAGATCTTCCAAATTGAGCAGGCCATCTTGATCGGGATCGTCGCTCCCCTCAATCGAATCACTGAGACCGTCGCCATCGAGATCGCCGTTGGAAACGCGGATCCAGTCGATTTCAAAAGCCTTGCTGGCGGCGGAGATCGGATCGACACGCAGACTGGTGACTGTTTGACCCGCCCAGCCGACGTGGCTGCCCGGGGAAAACAGAATCGCCTTCCAGGTATCGGCCGGTGAATAGGTGGTTTGCAACACCCTCGCCCCCGCAAATCCAGAGGCCGCCAGTGTTCCCCAATAGAACTGCACGGCACCTGCGGTGGCGGCTTTGATTTTAATCACCACCGATGCGACGCTGTTCGCATGCATTGAGAAACCGCTGCGGTAGACGTTGGGGTCCGAAGTGACGGTCGTGCCTTTCAAGGTCCCATCCACGACGACCGGTGAGGTCACACTGGCAGTGCTCCAGCCCTCCATGTTTCCCGGGGTGTCGAATCCAAATTTAAAATCAAATAGATTGAGGGGATTACGGCCGGATGCCAGCTCGATGACATCGGAGATGCCGTCGCCATCGTCATCCAGATCCGCATTGTTGCCGGTGCCGTCGCGATCGGTATCCAACTGTTCGGCAGGATTGTTTGGCAGTGCATCGGCGTTGTCACCGACTCCATCGCCGTCGCTGTCGGCGTGTTCCGTCGGATCGAGCCGGAAGGCGTCCGAGACATCCGGGAAGCCATCGTTGTCGTCATCCGGGTCGAGGATATCGGGTATTCCGTCGTTGTCGGAGTCTAGCGGATTTTGGAAAGGATTGGGATCTGTCGCGTCAGGGATTTCATCGCCGTCGCTGTCCAGATCTTCCAGGTTGATGAGCCCGTCGTTGTCGTAGTCCTGATCGCCTTCCAGTGAATCGCTAAGCCCGTCTCCGTCGAGATCGCCATCGGAGGGGCGAATCCAGTCGATCTGGAAGCTCGTGCCGGAGGTTCCTAACGGGTCGAGGCGGAGGCTGGTGACGACTTTGTCTTTCCACTCCAGATGGTTGCTCATGTTGAAAGCCACCACCTTCCACTCGTTGTTGCCGGGATAGCTTCCAGTCACACTGCGCGATGATATATAGCCGGACGTGCCCAGGCGCTCCCAATAAAGCTGAGGGGATGCCGTGACGGCTGTTTTCATGCGCACGAGCACATAAGGCGAGGCACTGCCGGAGATCCGCAGATTTGACTCAATCATCTGTGCGTCCGTGTTGCTGGAAGCGGCACTCAGCGCGCCGTTCGCCACGCTAGCGTTGGAAAACCCGCCGAACGCTGCCCAGCGCTCGAAGTTCCCAGGAATGTTGAACTCGCTGCTTGCGTATGGCGTGGTGCCATCGACCGAGCGGAACGGATCGGTGCCCGCGGCCGCCTCATCTCCATCACTGGCGCCATCCGCGTCGGAGTCCACCACCGGCATGGTGATGTTGGAGGACCATGTCAGGGTGAACGTCTGCCGGGTCGTGGTGGCGACCGGACGGACGTAGAAGTCGCCGTTGGGCTCCAGATAAAATCCGGATGCCGTCGACGATTTGAGCGCGCTGAGCGAGCTCTGCGAGGTCATGCCGCTGACGGCGATGCCAGGGAGTTGTCCAAAGTGCTTGAAGCAGACGAGCAGGTCGTCACCCGGGAAAGCGTCGTCCACGGTCATGATCACCTTGCGCGTGGACGGCAGCGAGTCGTAGTGATAGGAATAGAGATAATCCCCGCGGACGATCAGGGGGAGCTGGTGTTGTTCCTTGTATCCATTGATATAGTAAACCCCAGCCGTCGGAATTCCCGGCTTGGTCCGCAGCACGCTGATGTTCGGGTTGAGATCCGAGGCGATGCCATAAGTCATCCGGCACTGGGCGAACCGCCGGTCGCTGCGATACATGTTTGTCCAGGAAGAGGGGCGGGTTTCCCCGGTCGTGAGGAGGAATGGATGGTTGCTCACGAGCGAACTGTTCGGGACCCCGCCGATCGAGCCATCGACATCGAGGATGACCTGCGCCCACATCCGCGGGTGACCGGGATCGTTGGCACCGATGTTGGCGGGCGGGATGATGTTGTAATTGGTCAGCGAGGAGCGCACCGGAGCGGCGGGATCCCAGGTGAATCCCTCGAAAACGTGGTTCGGGTGTTTGGTCGCGGCTCCGATGTTCTGGAACATCCGCGTGTTCGACGCGTTGTAGCCCACCAGATGGTTGTTCTTCATGCGGCCGGCTCCATCATAGATCGCATAGACCGTGCGCGTCTTGCTGGATGGCAGGATGCCGAATCCGGAATCCGCGATCATCAACGACTGCTCGCAAAGATGATAGGTCGCCAGGAATAGGTTGGTCTCGTTGTCGGAGAAGACGTTGTTGAAATAGACGACGTTTTTCCGCATCCCGCCGATTCCGGCATAGAGGGCCACGCTGTTCGAATACCAGGTGCAATCGTTGAAATAGAACGGACCGTTGTTGGCCCATTCCCCGTTGAGGACCAGCTTGTCGGTCGAGTCCAGCTGGTCATTGATGTCCAGACCGCTGGCGCAGCTGTGCGCCACATTCCGGTCGAAGGCACCAAGCGGTTCCTTGTACGGCTCCATGCTGCTGAAGCGCGGATGGGTGGAAGACGCGTTGAGTGGTTTTTTCGGGAAGGCGAACCAGAATCCCGTGCCATGTGTGCCGGCCGCGATGTTGTCGGTGAACGTGTTGTTCGGGTTGGTGATCCAGAAGCTGGAAGGTGACCGGTTCTGGATGGTGTTGAAGGCGTTGTCCGTCTGCAGGACCTCCTCACCGGCAAGCGGTCGCATGCTTCCGAGCACGACGTTGCGGGTGATCACGTTGAACCGCTCGGACCCATCTTCGAGGAAGATTCCATGCCCGAGGTGGTCGTAACAGAAATTGTTATCCACCAAGGTGGACTCGGTGCCGTGAATGGTGATGGCCCGGTTGAAGGAGCGGTGCACGGTGTTATCCTTGAAATACTGACCGGCGCCCTCCTGCGCGCACATGTGCCAGTGCATCGGATACCGGCCGATGGTGCTTTTCTGGCCCATCCGGAAGAGCTCCACGCCCTGGATGAAAGCAGACCCGGCGACACCGCCGCCCGGCATCACCATGATATGGCCGCCGAAGCCCGAGGTCTCCGAGGCGGCATCGCCCTGGATCTTGATGTTCCGGCTCAGCAGGCCGACCTCGGCCCTGAGATTGGCGGTCCATGATTTTCCATCGCTGTTGCGGGTTCGCGTGGTGGTGCTCCCGTTGTGCGGGAAACTCAGGCCCGGGGTGAAACTCACGGTGTTCCCGCTTACCGCGGTGATCGTCCGCGTTTCCGCCTCACTCCATGCCAGTCTGCTGGAAGTGATCAGGATGGTGTCGCCCACCTGCCAGTCGATGGTGTCGGACAGAGTGATCGAAGTCGCTCCGGCGGCGACATTTGCTCCGAGAAACGTCCACTCGGTGCGATCCCTGCCGTGAATCCGGAGGGTGCCGCCCTGTTGCGCGCCTAGCAGCTTCGCCCCCATCGACATCACGGTCTCGGTGGGCAGCCCCTTAAGCGTGAGGGTGAACTTCTGTAGAAACCGGTTTGTCGCCGTGCCGACCTCGAATACCGCGCCGCTGCCTTGCACGAACAGCGAGTCGCAAAGCAATGTCCGGTCCGCCCGCTCCACCTCCAGCCGGCCGCCCACGGTGATCCCACCACATTCGACGTCCGCGTTGAGGGTCACCGAAATACCCGCCGGGATGATCACGTCGTCTTCCAGCCCCGGAAGCACGCCGCCCCAAGTGGCCGGATTAGACCAAGGTCCGGGAAGGACCGCGGTTTTATCCTGCGCGGCACCCACCGCCTGAAGGGCGATGAACATTAGGAAAATAAAGATTCGCATGGGTTTGAAAATCAAAACGCTTCCGCCATTCGACTCCTCCACGAAAGGCCGTGGTTGAGGAACAATGCAGAATTTTTAACATAGCGAAGGTCGCATGGAGTCGGTAATCCCGTATTTACGCTATTTTGAGATCAGGGCTGCGTCATCTTGCGGTGGCTCCGTTCGCGAGTATTCCCCTACTTCAAAGGTCCAGTCTCGCCCGTCGACATCGTCGGCTGAAAACGAGAGACCGAGCTCGCCAGCGAGTGTCCGCGCGGCTTTTTCCCTCGTGCCGAATGCGAGTTGCCGCGTCCGGATCACCGCCGCGAGGCCGGTGATCCGGAATTCCGGCTTTCGTTTGAGGGCTTGTTCGATGGCGATTTCCGCGAGCTTCGGATCCGGGTGGTTCGCAAGCGTCTCTCCGGTGACCATTTCGAAATACTGCCCTGGGATGTCATCCAGCATCGCTCGGTAAACCCCCGGCTCCGGCCTGCCTTGGTGGCTCATGGCGGACTCCGCGAGCGCCGCCCGCCATGAGCGAGTTTTGAATTTCTCCTCTTCGAGATGGATGAGCCGTTCCATCTTCGCGACCGCGGCCGAAGGGTCGGTGGCGAGCAACTCCATCGCCTGGCTTTCGTGTTCCCGCACATTCGACGAAAGGATCGAATCATCCAGGCCGGTCTTGGGACGGGGCCAGACGAGGCCCTTTTCCGCGAGGGTCCGCCCCGCCGCCTTGAACCAATCCGGCATCGCACCCCCGGGACCTTTCCCCCCATGAACCGCCAACACGTCAGGGCCGCAAAGCGTCAGCAAATAGGCGGGGAGATCCGGATTCGGATCCATCGCCGCGAGGTGAATCGGGCGCTTCTGCGGTCCGGTCCGATCACCTACTTGCTGCTTCGGGACCAACACAAGGAGGGCGGCCGCCAGAATGGCTCCGCCCAAAGCCAGGCCGATCCAAAGATGTTGGCGCAATGTCAAGAAGTGGGTTTTCACGCAACGACGAGCTAGGCATTCAATGAACACTTCGCGAGCGGAAAATGCAAACCGGTCCTGCCACCAACCTCCGGCATTTCCAGGTTGTCCGCAGGCGGATCGATCAATCCCCCAGAAACACAAACTCCTCCGCCACCCGGTTCAGCGAGCGGCGGGCGGCCGGCATCGCTTCGGACAAAGCTCCGAACAGGTTTCGCGACGTGCTTCCCACAGCCAGCCGGTCATCCGCCGCGCTGCGGAACGCCTGCCGGGCGAAGGATTCGTAAAACTCCAGATCCGGCGACCCCCACACCTCGCTACGGTGCTTGATGAAGTCCGGATAAAGTCCGCTGAGCACCAGGAACTGGTTTCCCGCCGCCACCTGCAGGTGGTAGCGCATCCGCCCCTTCGCGTTGGAAATGATCGCGATGAAGTCCGAGGCGTGGGTCATGCCGCCGACGATGTTCTGCAACGGGTCCTCCGGTGACGGGCAGATCCGCTTGGTCAGCACGCCCGCCACGTAGTCCGCCAACGCCGCGTGGCTCAGTTCCGCTTGAAGAAACGCATGCCGGACCAGCACGTAAAAATAGAACCGTGGCGAGACCTGGATCGCACACGGTGAGTCCAACAAGCCGCGGAAAACCTCCTTCAGGTCCAGCATCTCACGCCGCGCGTCCGGATCGCCCCACAGCTTTTCCAAGTGTGGCCGTTGTCCATCCGGTGCCAGCACCGACGCCACAAAATCCAGATCCGCCCCGGTGAAGCGGTTCCGGTTTGAGGGTATCCTTTGCTCAAGCATTTAAGATTGGTTAACAAAATCCGTGCCAGAATGGCCAGAAAAATAGTTAAGGCACCCGTAATACTTTCCTGAAAATGCTTGCAACAGAACGACTTAGCCCTGTTTTGACCGGGTCAATTTTTACTTGTGTCCTCATGATGAGGCTCTTATGAAAAGAGCTTCCCCAAGGGGACTTAACACGATGAACATGACCCGGAACCTAAAATCCGTGGCCCTGGCAATCGCCGGCGTCATCCTTATTCCCAGTTGCGCGTCAACCGGGAATGCCAACACCAAACACCAAACCAACCCGACCGAATCCGCCCTCGCGGTCAAGTCGATCCAACACGGCAAGGCCTCCTGGTATTCCGTCAAAACCAATTACGGAACCCGGACCGCAAGTGGACAACGTCTCTCTAACGACGCTGCCACCGCCGCTCATAAAACCCTTCCCATGGGCACCCAGGTGCGCGTGATCAACGAAGCGAATGGCAAGTCCGAGGTGATGACCATCACCGACCGCGGTCCCTACACCAAGGGTCGCATCATCGACGTCACCATCGGTGCCGCCGAGAGACTTGGTTTCGTTCACCGTGGCGTCGCCAAAGTGCGCGTCGAAGTGCTCGGAAAAATCAAAACCGAAGGCCGGTAATTCCACCGCCCGCCTGCAAATCACCCCGCTCGCCGGATTTCCGGCGGGCGGGGTTTTTCATTTCCGGGGAAATCACTTCAACAAACGTTGCTCGACGTCCGCGAGCACCTGGTTGGAATGGAGCATCAACGGATGCAGGACCACCGGATATTCCAGGTTTTCCGCCCGGTTCCAGACCGAACTGGTCGGCGGCAGGATCACCAGATCCATCGGCGTGCGGTAGGAGGCGACCGGCATTTTCCCAAGCCGGTCCTGCGAGCGGGCGAGCTCCGCCAGGAACGGACTGCCGGGGCGCATCTGCTCCGCGCCGCGCGTCGGGTAGAGCCAGGCCAGCCTGGTCCCGTGATGTGGGCTGGAAATGGTGATGAAATTCTCGCACCGCGCCGCGCCGCCGAGGTGCTGCAAGTATTGCCGGCTGACGATGCCGCCCATGCTGAAGGACACGATGCTGATCGGCTCGCCCGGACCGAACTTCGCATCGATGTCGCGCTTGAGACCGGCGGCGAGGTTTTCCAATCCGCCGCGGCCGTCGCTGGGATCGAGCTTTGGCACGTAGCAGTCGAAACCGCGCTTCGTCAGCCGCTGCTTGAGCAGGTTGAAATTTTTCCCCCGCTCGAAAATCCCGTGCACCAACACCACCCGCGGCACGCGAGGCGGCGGGGGAGCGGGCGCGTGGTGGGTGCATGAGGCGCTCACCAGCAGGACGGCGGCGAAG
>JBEDKU010000399.1:0-6773 GCA_041172045.1 Verrucomicrobiota bacterium
GGGAATAGGAGTTGAAGTGAAAGCATTTTGGAATCAGTTTGCAGGCATGGCGACATTGACCATTCGAAATCTTCCTGAGAATCTGCACGCGTTGCTCAAAGAGCGGGCGCGGAAGAACCGGCGCAGTTTGAACCAGGAGGTGATCGCGGAATTGTCCGCGGTGCCCGATTCCATGGATGACGCGGCGCGCCTGGCGGACTCCCGGGAGCGGATGCGGCGTGTCACGGCCGAGATCGACGGAATCCGCAGTAGGATGACCGGCTTCATGAGTGGCGAGGAAATCGATGCCGCCATTGAGGAGGGCAGAGGGTGATCGTCGTCGATTGCACGGTCCTCGGTGACCATCTTTTCGGAAATGCGGCGGCAAGAGAGTCTTCTCAGGCTCTCGTGGAGCTGGAGCCGGAATGGATCAGTCACGGATTGGTTTTCTACGAAATTGGAAACGTGGCATGGAAGTGCTCGAAATTCGGACAAATCGACCGGGACGATGCCGAAGTGGCCCTTTCGAAAGCCGGCGGGCTTCTGATGGAGATCGAGCGGGACCTGGACTATCCGGGAATCTATCGACTGGCGGCGGAAACCGGACTCACGTTTTACGATGCATCCTACGTCTGGCTGGCCCGCTCGCGAGACTTGAAGTTGCGGACACGGGACAAAGAAGTGCTGCGGATCTGCCCGGACGTGGCCATTAGGATGCCCTGAGGCAGGGGATGAAACGGACTGAATGAGTCGGAGGAGTTGCTCGGTATTGGCGACGTCGGTCATTTCAAACCCGTTATAATTTGAGACGGGTTCAATTCCTTCTTTTTTTAGGCGATCCTTGAGCTTCCTCCAACAGGCACCTGTGCGCCCCCGCAGGCTGTTTTCGGCACCCTCGCCGAAAACAGCGTCTGATTCTTGTGCGACGCATGTCTTTGGCTAGGGCCATGAAACGCGCGGCACTCCGGCACCCCGCCTCGCGGGCGGGCGACGAGCGTGGCAGGACCCGGAGTGGTACGGTGGCGGGAGCCGGCACCCGGAGTCCGCGGATCAAAGATACGACCGATAAACCGGTTGATAGAGGCTGCGGCGGATGACGGGCTCGATCGCATCGTCGTCCAGAGCGATGCCCGCCAAGCCGGAGCGGATGGCTTCCCTGGCGACTTCCGTGGCGATTCTCACCGACACCTCGCGAATGCGGGTGAGGGATGGATAGATCCGGCCGATCGCCAGATCCTCCGCCGTCACCATGTCCGCCAGGGTGCGGGCGGCAACGAGAAACATGCGTTCCGAGATTTCGGAAGCCTCCACGATCAAGGCTCCGAAACCGACACCGGGGAAAATATACACATTGTTCCCCTGCCCCGGCACGAAGGTGCGGCCCTCGTATTCGACAGCGGGGAACGGACTCCCGCTGGCATAAATCGCGCGGCCACCGGATGCCTGATAGGCGGCTTCCGCGGAGCACTCGGCCTTGGAGGTGGGATTGGAGAGGGCGAAAATCACCGGACGCTCGTTGAAGCCGGCCATCCGGGCGATGATTTCCCGGGTGAATTTCTCCGGACTCCCGGACACACCAATGAGAACGGTGGGCCGGAGGATTTCCACCGCCTCCTCCAGGGTCGCCACCGGCGGATGATCATGCGCATAGGGAATTTTATGATGGGCGAGTCCCTCCAGACGCTCGCGAACCACGAGTCCCTGCGAATCGACGAACCAGCAACGCTCCCGCGCCTCGCGTTCCGTCAGGCCGGCGGCGACCGCAGCGGCGGTGAACAGGTCGGCGATGCCGGTGCCCGCCTCGCCGGCACCGAGGAAGAGAAGTTTCTGGGCGACCAGCGGCGTTCCGGTCTCACGCAGCGCGGCGATCAGGCCGGCCAGGGCGACGGCGGCGGTCCCCTGGATGTCGTCGTTGAAGCTGCAGATCCGCTTCTGATAGTTGAGCAGCAGGCGGAAGGCGTTGGCATTGCCGAAGTCCTCCCACTGCAGGAGCGCCTTGGGGAAGACCTGCTTCACGGCGGCGACGAACTCCTCGATGAACGCATCGTATTCCTCGCCGCGCACCCGGAATTGGTTCAGCCCCAGGTAAGTCGGGCTGTGATGAAGGCTCCCGTTGTTCGTCCCGACATCGATGGTGATCGGCAGGCAGTAGCCGGGGTGCAATCCGGCGCACGAGGTGTAGAGGGAGAGTTTCCCAACAGGAATCCCCATTCCCAGGACGCCCAGATCGCCGAGCCCCAGAATGCGCTCACCATCGGTGACCACGATCATGCGCACATCGGTCTGCGGCCAGTGGCGGAGGATTTCCGCGACGCGTCCCCGCTCTTTGATGGTGATGAACAGGCCACGGGGGCGGCGGAAAATCACCCCGTAGTCGAGGCAGGCCTGGCCGACGGTGGGCGTGTAGATGATGGGAATCATCTCCTCGGGATAGGTCTCGAGAAGTTTGTAGAAGAGGGTTTCGTTGCGGTTCTGCAGCAGGGTGAGAAAGACGTATTTGTCGAGCGGCTCCGACTGGCGGGTGAAATTGGCGTAGGCACGGATCAATTGTTCCTCCAGCGAGAACACCCGCGGCGGCAGCAGCCCCCGCAGGCCGAACGCGTCCCTTTCAGCCTCCGGAAACGCGGTTCCTTTGTTCAACAGGGAATTGGCAAGTAAAGCGGAGCCGTGGAGAAACACGTTCCCTCCCGTCGCTTGCAGGCTCGGCGGCTGCGGTGTCGGAAAATTCACGTTCGAGCCTAAGAAGATGCCAGAGCACGGATCAACGCGCGGCTTTTGATAAGCCCCGCAGATCATGTCGCCGGCAAATCCGGTCCCCGCGGGGCGGCTCCACATTGACACGTCGTTTTCCTTGCCCGCCCCCAACCCTCCGCGCACTCTCCGCGCGTGGCGGAGGAAAACGACGAGAATCCCATGAGCGAGTTGCTGCGGGCGCTGGAAGCGTCCGATTGCTCCGCCTTGCTCGCCGCCGCCGAGGACATCCACTACGCCGACCTGGCGCACCTCTATGAGAACCTGGACGACGGGAAGCGCGACCTCCTGCTCAAGACCATCGGCCCGGAGCTCGCCACCGACGTGGTGGCGGAACTCCCCTACACGCTCATCGAGGAGGCGCTGAATCATTTCAAGCCCGCCCAACTGCGGGTGCTGTTGGGAAACCTGTCCGACGATGACCGGGTGGACGTCTTCCAGGTCGTCAGCGAGGAGGCTCAGGTCCGGTTCTTCAGCCTGCTAGGCCCGCGCGACAAGGAGCTCACGCGGAACCTCCTCAAATACGAAGAGGACACCGCCGGCGGCCGGATGACCACCCAGGTCGGCCGCATCACCGCGGACATGACGGTGAAGCAGGCCATCACCGTGCTCCGCCGCGACCGCGAGGACACGGAGACGCTGGCCCGCATCTTCGTGGTGGACGAGCAGGGGCGGCTGGTCGGGAAAGTCCGCCTGCGCGACCTCGCCTTCAGCACCTGGGACACGCCGGTGCACGACATCATGGAACCGGCGGACGAGACCATCCTCGCCTCCGCGGACCAGGAGGAGGCCGCACGCACGCTCTCGAAATACGACCTCATCGTGCTGCCGGTGGTGGATGAATTCCATCACCTGCTCGGCGTTCTCACCTACGATGACGCGCTGGAAATTCTCCAGGAAGAGTCCACCGAGGACATCGAAAAACTCTCCGGTATCGCCGGCGAGCAGTCGGAGGTTTCCTATCTGAACACCAGCGTCGTCTCCCACTACCGACGCCGTGTTTCATGGCTGGTCGGGCTCGGTTTTCTATCCATCGGCTCCGGTTACGTGATGTTCCGCTTCAGCGAGGTGCTGGAAAAGGCGTTCGTGCTCGCGCTGTTCCTGCCGATGGTGGTCGCCGCCGGCGGCAACTCCGGCGGGCAGGCCGCGACCATGGTCATCCGGGCGATGGCGCTCGGGGAAATCAGCACCGGCAACGCCCTGCGCATCGCCTGGAAGGAGGCGCGCACCGGCATCTCGCTCGGCCTCACCCTGGGCGTCACCATGGCGGCTTTCATCAGTTTCATCCTTCCGCACATGCAGAACGGCACCGGGGCGAATTTCGATTTCCTCCACCTCGCCCTCGCCGTTTCACTGGCGCTGGTGGTGCAGGTTCTATCCGCCACGGTGCTTGGCGCGCTGCTGCCGATCGGTGCCCGGGCGATCGATCTGGATCCCGCCGTCGTGTCCGCCCCGTCGCTGGCATCCACCGTGGATATCTCGGGCATGATGATTTATTTCACCATCGTCGGCGCGATCCTGCACCTGCACTAACGTTCCGCTAGAAGCCGACCTTCAGCCCGAGCGCGGAAAACTTCGCCGCCATTTCCCGCTCCACCGCGTCTTCCGCGCGCCCGTCGAGCAGCAGGCCGAGGTGTTTCAACGGCGTCTGGTCGCCATAGTCGCGATCCCCGCCTTCCGGTGATTTCGGAGGCAGCGGCGGGGTGAGGTTCGATGGATATTGGATGCGGCCGTCGCCGAGTTTTTTCACTCCTGGCAGCTTGAGAAACTCCTCCTGCTTTTTCAGAAACGCGGCGACGCCCTGATGATACTCCTCCCACCTGATGAACTCCCCGTGCACCGCGTCCATGAAACGCATCCAGCGGTGGCCTTGCTTCGGGGGCTCGCCATCGAGGAAATTGAAATAATAGACCAGCAGCGCGGACTGCTCGTAGAGCTCGTGCTGGCGGCTTTTTTCACCGAGCAGGGCCGGCCGCAACGCCGACTGCTTGTCCCACTCGGCGCGCGTCATGCGGAACAATTCCTTCATCCGCGGCAGCTTGGCGGCAGTGCGCCTGCCATTGCCGCCGAGGTATTCTTTCAAGCCTTTTTCATGGTCGCCCACGCGGAAGGTGCCGGATTTGTAGGGCATCATGCCCGTGAACTCCGCGGTGCCCTCGACCGCCCACTGGGGCAGCAGGGGCAGATAGTCGTGCATGAGCTGATGGGTGATTTCATGGACCAGCGTGTCGTTCCTGAAATCCACGTCGCGCGTGTAGCTCTCGCCAAGTTTTTTGATTCCCAAGCTCGCGAAGGGAATCCGGAAGGTCTTGTCCTTCGACATATAAACGCCGCCCGAATTCTCCGGGCCACCCGCCGCGATGTAGTCGCCGCGCGTCGCATACAGCGCGGCGAGATATCGCTCCATCGCCTCCGGCGGCCGGCACTCGATCCCCCACGGCAGCGCCTCGACGAGTCGCTTGGTGGCCTCGAACGTGCGGGCCACCTCCTTGATCAACGCCGGCAGCAGCCTGGCCTGCGAGCTGAATTCAAACGACGTGCTCTGATAAACGAAGTTTTTCCCGTCGCTAGGGACGAGCACCACCTTTTCAAGCTCGGCCGTCGGCACCTGCACCGTGTCAGGCCAAACGCGCTTTTCCACCGGAACGAAATTGGCGGGCACCTTCGGCCGGGCACGCACAAACGCTTGGTCCGTCGCACTCAGCGTTGCCAGCGGCACCGAAACCACATTGCCGTCTTTGAGTTTGAGGAAAACGTTTTTGTCGTCGGAGCCGGTCATTTCAGCTTCGATCACACGCCCCCCGGTGTCCATCCACGATCGCGCCGAGCCCATGCCCGCGGCACAGAACCAGAGAAGCAATAAAGCGGCGGAGGATTTCACGGAATGGGTGTCAAGAGGATCGGATCGAAGCGGTCGCCAACAAGGGCAATTTGAATCACAACACGCTTGAACCAAGCGGAATGTGGCACAATTTGCGAACGACGCCACCTTTGGACATCGAAAAACAACTCCAACTCTGTGAGAGAACAGGTGCGGGGCGAGGATTTGAACCGCCACCAAAGGTGGCTACGAGGGCTGCACCTTTGATTGGATCAGAACATTTCCTTCCGGATTCGCTTATATCAATCAGCACGGTCAGAAGGGCGATGCCACTCACGCCTCACCGTGCTGGAGAAGCTGGATATGAAGCTTCCGCGGTTCCAGAAACGTCCGGCGCAGTCGGATCAGTGGCAACAGCGGAATGCCCGCCCCCGCAAGCATCAGCTAACCGCAAACAGAATCTAAACCCGCGCGGGAAGCACCCAGCCCACGGCGATTCCAGGAATCGCCTACTTGATGGAACCACGCGCCTCATAGTAGTCCTTCACCGCCTTGATGGTGACCTCGGGATGATCTGTCGAGAACGACGCCAGCCCCAGGTCCAGCAATTGCTCATAAACCTTCGGATCACTGGAGAAATACGGCAGTGTCTGGTAGAGGATGCCACGCTTCGCGAGTTCCGCACCGACCTCGATCATGAACGCACGCGAGGGCGTGAAGGGTTCGCCCGGTTGGATGTCGGTGGCATCCCTATCGCCGGGCAACCTCACATGCACCTGCAGTTGCGTGATACCGGGAAATCCCTGCCGCTTGAGCACTTCGAAACGTTCACGTTTGGACTTCTCGGTGCCGCTCATCCACAGTAGCGTGTCGGACTCCGGTAGATGCGATTTCCATTCCAGGATCGTCTCATGCTTCGGCGCCGCCAGCACGACCTGCGCATGCACGCCCGCCGCCTTCACTTCACCGGCGAGTTGATTGAGATCGACCTGCTTGATGTCCAGATACAGATGCCGCTCCGGCCTGCCCTTCATCAGCGCCAACACCTCGCTGAGCCTGGACACGCGGCGACCCTTGAACTGATCCCCGGCCCAGGCTCCGACATCGAGCTTCAGCAGTTCCTCAAAGGTCACATCCGTCACGCCCTTCTTCGCCATCTCCGGGCTGGCGCCTTTCACCACGCGCGAAAAGTCCGGATCGTGAAAGGCAACGATCACGCCAT
>JBEDKU010000400.1:0-6033 GCA_041172045.1 Verrucomicrobiota bacterium
TCAAGGCGGACGTCAAATGGCTCGGCTTCGACTGGGGCGACGACCTCTATTTCGCCAGCGACTACTTCCAGTTTTTCCACGACTGCGCCGTCCACCTCATCCAGGAGGGCAAGGCCTATGTGGAAACCCAGACCGCCGAGGAAATGCGCGCAATGCGTGGCAACCTGACCACGCCCGGCACCCCCTCCCCCGGCCGCTCGCGCGGCATGGAGGAAAACCTCGACCTCTTCGCCAAAATGAAGGCCGGTGAGTTCAAGGAGGGTGACTGCGTGCTGCGCGCCAAAATCGACCTCGCCTCCTCGAACATGAACCTGCGCGATCCAGTGCTCTATCGGATCATGCACGCCCACCACCACAACACCGGCGACAAGTGGTGCATCTATCCGATGTATGACTTCGCGCATCCGTTGGAGGACGCGCTCGAACACATCACCCATTCGCTCTGCACGCTGGAGTTCGAGAACCACCGCCCGCTTTACGACTGGTTTATCGAGAACTGTCCGGTGCCCTCGAAGCCGCGCCAAATCGAGTTCGCCCGCCTGAACCTGACCTACACGGTGATGAGCAAGCGCAAGCTGCTGGAACTGGTGCAGGGCGGCCAAGTCGGCGGCTGGAACGACCCGCGCCTGCCCACCATCTCCGGCATGCGCCGCCGCGGTTATCCGCCGGAAGCGGTGGTGCATTTCTGCAAACGCGTGGGCATCACCAAGTTCAACGGCACCACGGATGTCGCGCTGTTGGAGTTCGACATCCGGGATTTCCTCAACCACTCCGCGCCGCGCCGCATGGCCGTGCTGGATCCGGTGAAACTATTGCTAGAAAACTGGTCCGCCGAACCGCTTGCCACCGTCGAGGTTTCCAACCACCCGCAGAACCCGGACATGGGCAACCGCGAAATTCCGATTTCCAATGAAGTCTGGATCGAGCGCGAGGACTTCATGGAAGTGCCCGAGAAGAAATTCTTCCGCCTCGGACCGGACCGCTACGTGCGCCTCAAGGGCGGCCACATCATCCGCTGTACCGGATTCGAAAAAGACGCCGATGGAGCCATCACCCTGATCCGTGCGGAGATCCTGCCCGGCAGCGTCGGCGCGGACTCGCCGGAAGGCGTCGTTTGCAAGGCCGCGATCCATTGGGTCGATGTCGCCACCGGCACCGATGCCGAGGTCCGCATCTACGACCGCCTCTTCACCGAGGAGGATCCCGACGGCGCGGATGGCGGCTTCATGAGCGTGCTCAACCCGGATTCGCTCAAAACGATCACCGCGAAGATCGAGCCCGCGCTTGCGGGCGTGGAAGCGGGTTTTTCCTGCCAGTTCGACCGCACCGGTTACTTCATCGCGGATGCCATCGACCACCAGGCCGGCAGCAAACCCGTTTTCAACCGCACCGTGGCCCTCAAGGATTCCTGGGTGAAAAAAGGCGGACGCTGAGCCGCCGGCGCGATTCAGCAAACACAAAAAAACGGCGGACCTCGCGGTCCGCCGTTTTCAGATCAATTTCTAACGTCAGGAATCAGATTCCCTTTTTCACGACGTCCGTGAGGAGGTCGATGACGCGGTTGGAGTAGCCCCACTCGTTGTCATACCAGCTGATGAGCTTGAAGAACGTGGAGTTCAGCTCGATCGAGGAGCCGGCGTCAAAGATCGACGAGCTCTTGTCGTGGATGAAGTCGGTGGAAACCACTTCGTCTTCGGTGTAGGCGAGGATGCCCTTGAGGTAGGTCTCGGAAGCGTTCTTGAGCGCGGCCTTGATCTCGGCGAGGGAGGTCGGCTTCACGGTCTTCACGGTAAGGTCCACTGCGGAAACGGTCGGGGTCGGCACGCGGAACGCCATGCCGGTGAGCTTGCCGGCCACTTCAGGGCAGACGAGCGCCACTGCCTTCGCGGCACCGGTGGTGGAAGGAATGATGTTGATCGCGGCGGAGCGGCCGCCTTTCCAATCCTTCTTGGAAGGACCGTCCACCGTTTTCTGGGTGGCGGTGTAGGAGTGGATGGTGGTCATCAGGCCTTCGGCGATGCCGAATCCTTCCTTGAGAAGCACGTGGACGATCGGCGCGAGGCAGTTCGTGGTGCAGCTCGCGTTGGAGATGATGTGGTGCTTCGCGGGATCGTAGAGCCCGTCGTTGACGCCGACGACGAAGGTGGCGTCCTCACCCTTGGCAGGTGCGGAGATGATGACCTTCTTGGCACCGGCGGTGATGTGACCCTTGGCTTTTTCAGCTTCGGTGAAGAGGCCGGTGGACTCGATGACGACCTCCACGCCGAGCTCTTTCCATGGCAGACCTTCCGGGCTGCGGGCGCTGACGACTTTGATTTCGTGGCCGTTGACGACGATGATGTCGTCCTCTTCAAGCTCCGGGGAGGACTTCTTCGAGGAAACGGTGCCTGCGAAGCGACCCTGCGTGGAGTCATACTTCAGGAGGTAAGCAAGGTTGTCGGCAGGAACGATGTCACCGACGGCGACAACGTTGAAGGTGGTTCCAAGATGGCCTTGTTCGACGAGGGCACGGAAGACAAGACGACCGATGCGGCCGAATCCGTTGATGGCAATTGTAGTAGGCATGACAGTATTTTCGAGATACCGATGCGGCTTTTCCGCCCCGGCGGCGGGATTGTGCATGCGAATCCCGTGTCGTCAATCTTCGGGGCCAATTCACAGGAAATAGCGTGATTTCCAGAACCCGCGCCTCGTGGGCAACAAAAAGGGGTCGCGCACTCACGCGACCCCGTTATTTGCCATGAAGAAACTCATGAAACCGGGGACCTCTCCCCTCGACAGCTGAGAAGATGCAGGAAGCCTTGAATCTTGTCATGTCACTAAATAATGGGACACGGCGGCGCGCCCTAAAATCACGACAAATCGAGGAATCCCCGGCGGATCGCCTCGCTCACGGCCGCCGGCAGGCTGCGCACGTGGAGTTTGTCGAAGCTGCGCTTGATGTATTCCGTGACCGAGTGCTGGCTGAGGCTCAACTCGTCGGCGATTTCCTGGCGGTTCATGCCCTTGGCGGAAAGCTGGAGCACCTCGCACTCGCGGCCGGATAGAGACTCCGCCTCGGGGATGGGGCTGAGCTTGCGGAAGGTTTGCAGGATCATGCCGGCGATCTTCGGGTCCAGCGGCGTGCCGCCTGCTAGAACCTCCTCCAGCGTTTCCATCAGCCGCATCGCGCTGCCGGCCTTGACCAGATAGCCGTGTGCCCCGGCTTCCAGCGCGGCGAAGACTTTCGTCTTGTCGGTGAAGGCGGTTAGCACAAGCACCCGCGCCTCGGGCAGGATCTCGCGGATTTTCCGAATCCCCGCGATGCCACTCATGCCGGGCAGGCCGAGGTCGGACAGCACCAGGTCCGTCTGAAGTCCCGCTCGGAACGCCTCCAGCGCGTCCTCCATCGTGGAAAACCCGCCGACGCACTCATAGCCGCCGCGTTGTTCGAGAACCATCGACACCGACTCGCGGAAATCCGCGTGGTCCTCGATGAGAACCAGCCGGATCGGTTTTTCCTTGGGTGATGCGGTGGATGCCATAGACGGCTTACATAGCCCACGGCAGGGCGTTGGGAAAGCGAAGCTTTACACGTTCTCCGCCGGAGCCTCCGGACGACGGGCCTTGCGCGTGTGTTTCCGGTCCGTGGGCACGGTGAGCGTCAGCCGCGTGCCTTCTCCCGGAGACGCCACCACCAGGAGATTCGCGTCAAGCGCCTCCGAACGCTGGCGTAGCGCGCGCAAGGTCGCCGGGCGCTTCAACCGCTCCGGATCGATGCCCACGCCGTCGTCCGAGATGATGAGCTGGAATTGATCGCTAGTCGTCTCCACGCGGATGTCCACTTTCGTCGCCTTCGCGTGGCGGGAAATGTTGTGCAGCGCCTCGCGGAAAAACAAAAACAAGTGCCGCGTCGCCTCATCCGGCAGTTCCACCTGCCAGGCCTCCTCGTTCGCAGAAAACTTCCACTTCAGCGCCTCCAGCATGATCGAGCTGGTCTCGCGCAAATGCTCGACCGTGCCGATCCGGTGCTCCCCTTGCGGCCGCAGCAACCATACGATATCACGCACCGCGCTCACCGTCTCCGCGGCGATCCGTTGGATCCGCTTCAGCTCGTCGGACGGGCCGGAGCGCCCTTCCGCCAGATCGGCGAACATCTGGATGCTGCCCAAATTGCTCCCCACCTCGTCATGCAGGTCACCGGCGATCCGCTCGCGCACTTTCGTCAACTCGCGGTTCGCGTGGATTCGATAGCGGATCGGCAGCACGATCATCAGAAACGCACCGGTTAGGCCGAGCATCGTCAGCCCGGTCAGGCGCATGCGCCGCCAACCGCCGACCAGGCGATCCGCCTCCACGCGCAGGGCATGGCGGCGGGTCTCCAGCCGGAGCCGCTGGTCCAGCAGGTTCATCCACTCACGGGTGGAAACCAGCCGCCCGTCCGGTCCGTAGCCATCACTGAGCGCCGCGCCGCTCCACGAGCGCCCCCCCGGCGCGATGAGGTTCATCATCCCGTCCGACGAGCGGACCACCTTGCCCATCGCCTGATTTACACCTTCCGATAGAACCTCCACCTCGCTCAAGGCAAAAAACGCCGGATAGTTTTCAAACGCCTTCCACAGCTCCGTGGCCTCCACTTTCACATAGCGCCCGCGGGTCGCAGGAAAAGGGATTTCCACCGGATTGTGCCCGGGATTCCGGAAATCCCGCTCCGCCACGACCGCCCACTTGCTCTTGTCGGCGGACTCCCCCGTCTCCGAGATCGAGACCACCAGCTTCCGCGGAAAACCAAACCCGCTCGGCAGATCCGACGTCGGCTTCTTGGCGGGTAACAGGCGGATGCCATCCACCGCCACCGAGCTCCCCAGATCCACCACCATGGAGGCGGCATCGGTCGCCCTCGTCCGCCCCTCGGAAATCCACCCGATATTCCGATGCTCCTCCGCCGGAATTTCCGGCAAACCCAGCGGCGTCTGACCGTCCACCAAAAAATCATTGTGCCAATGCCACGGCGCCGACGGAGCCGAGCCGCCAAGGCTGCGCACCTCCCTCCCACCGGCGACATTGCGCTCCCCTTCGAAAACAAACACCTCCGCCCATGCGTGGACGAATGAATTCTCCTCCTCCGTGTTCGGGTGCAGCAGATCCGCCAAAATCCTCACCGCCATCGCCCGCACCGGCGGCGACACCTGATAGACAAACGGATGCCCCCGGCGCACGGGATTGCGCCCCACGCTCGGCTCCCGCGCCACCCGTACGACCACTTCTCCTTTGTCATCGAGCAACTCCACCGTGAACGAGTCCGGCAAGCCATACTGTGGATCGAGTCCCTTCGCATCGTAGCGCCGCGTCGGCACCAGCGCCACCAGATCGACCATCGCGCTCGTCGGCCAGCGGACCTCCACCGCGAACCGGGAATCCCGCACGGGCTTCGCGGTGGACTGGATGCTTGCGAAACCACCGGTGCCGCCCTGGTCGTCGATCGGAATCGCCGGGAGCCCCCCCAGCTTCGGTGCCAGTTCCGCCAACTCCTTTTCAATCTCCTTCAGCCGCCCGGAAAACATCCCCGCCAGCCGCTCGTCCCAGTTCGACTCGGCCGCCGCGGCCACGTTCGCGAGCAAAACCGCGAAAAGGAAAAGCCACCCCGACCTACGGAATCGCGTTACCGTGTTTTCATTAAAAAATTTTGCAGCACCAGCCATGTCGCCGAACGATGCACCGTCCGCCCGAAATGACACGCCGAAATACAGCCGCCCGCGTGGCTGTGGCATCCCGCTGCAGTCCGTTGCCAGAGCGTCATTGGTCGGGCGAAGCGTCGCGAAGACGGATGTTCGATGTTCAAAAAATGGCTGCGGCGTCTCGCCGCAAGTTCATCACTTCTCCGTCCAATCATCCGCCAGCGCCTGAGCCAAAACCAGCGCGATCGCCTCCTCACACCCCTCCGGCGGATACTTGTATTTCCGCAATAGCTGCCGGATCAAAATCCGCATCTTCGCCCGCCCGCTGTCTAGGAACCGCCAATCCAGTGCGTTCGCTAGCAGACTTAGGCAATCC
>JBEDKU010000401.1:0-4998 GCA_041172045.1 Verrucomicrobiota bacterium
CGGCACATGACAGCAGATTTTCTGGTGATCGGCGCGGGCATCGCCGGGCTATCCTTCGCCCTCAGGGCCGCCAAACACGGGTCGGTGATCGTGCTGACCAAGGGCGACGCCTACGAGTCGAACACCGCGTGGGCGCAGGGCGGGATCGCCTCGGTGCTGCCGGAAGCCCTGCGGGATCCCGGAGATTCCGAAGAGCTCCACATCGCCGACACGCTGGACGCCGGTGCTGGACTCTGCAAGGAAGCCGCCGTGCGGACGATCATCGGCGAGGGCGCGGCGGCGATCGAGGATCTGGTCGATTACGGGGTGGCCTTCGACAAGGAAAACGCCCATTTCCAGCTCGGAAAAGAAGGCGGCCACTCGCACCGGCGGATTCTTCACGCCCGCGACACGACCGGTCGGGAAGTGGCCCGCGCGCTCATCGAGACGGCGCGCAAGACGCCGAATCTGACGCTGTTGGAAGACCATTTTGTCATCGATCTCATCACCTCCGCCAAGCTCGGCGGCGTGGTGGACGACCGGGTGCTCGGTGCTTACGTGCTGGAAACGAAGACCAGCGAGGTGAAGGTCTTCCGTTCCGACCGGGTGATCCTCGCGGCCGGCGGCTGCGGGAAAGTCTATCTTTACACGACCAATCCGGACTCCGCGACCGGCGACGGCGTGGCGCTCGGCTGGCGGGCCGGGGCCTCCATCGCGAACATGGAGTTCATCCAATTTCACCCCACCTGTTTCTACAATCCGGGCGCGACCGGACCCGAGGCGCGGTCCTTCCTCGTCAGCGAGGCGGTGCGGGGCGAGGGCGGCATCCTGATCAATGCGAAGGGCGAGGATTTCACCAAAAAAATCGATCCGCGCGGTTCGCTCGCGCCGCGCGACATCGTGGCCCGCGCGATCGACCGGGAGATCAAGCGCACCGGCGCGACCTGCGTCTATCTGGACGTCACCCACAAGCCGAAGGGCTTCATGAAGGAGCGCTTTCCCTACATTTACGACACGCTGCTGAAATTCGGCCTCGACTGCGAAACCCAGCCGATCCCGGTGGTGCCGGCCGCCCACTATCAATGCGGCGGCGTGCTCACCGACGTGAATGGCAAGACCACCATCCGCGGGCTTTACGCGGTCGGCGAGGTCGGCTGCACAGGCCTGCACGGCGCGAACCGGTTGGCGTCGAACTCGCTGTTGGAGGGCAACGTCGTGGGCCGCCGGGCGCTGGATGAAATCATGCGGCTCTATCCGCCGGGCAAACTGGCCAGCGAACCGCCGGAAATTCCCGGCTGGGAGCACGGCGACACTGCGGAGCCGGACGAACTGGTGGTCATCTATCATAACTGGGACGAGATCCGGCGGCTGATGTGGGACTATGTTTCCATCGTCCGCACCGACAACCGCCTGCGCCGGGCGACCGCGCGCTTGAGGAATTTGAAGAAGGAAGTCCGCGAATTCTACTGGGGTCACCGCGTCAACGCCGATATTCTTGAGCTGCGGAACCTCGTCGCCGTGGCGGGCCTGATCGTGGAGTGCGCCACCCGCCGCAAGGAGTCGCGCGGGCTGCATTACACGCTCGACCACCCGGATTCCGACGAGCGGCTGTGCACGGATACGGTGCTGCGGAAGTTCTGAGGGGACTACTGATAGGTCTTTCCCTTGTGGCGGATGAAGCCGTCGATCCCGACACCGTCCGGATCGCGGTGGGTGAGGTGGATCAGGCCGCCGAGGTCGTTCCAGATGTATTCGCCTTTGACCACCACCCGGTCGCGGATTTTGAGGCGGTCAATTCGCGGAACCAAGTCGATGTTGTGGACGATGAGTAGGGTTTGCCCACTGGCCAGCTTGATGATGAAGCGTTGATGGGGGATGTCCCACGTGTCGTCGGAGAGCTTGCGCGTCACCACTCCGGTGCATTGGACGGTGAACTCGCTAATGCCGTTTTTGAGTGCTCTCGCGAGCAGGCGGTCGCTCGCGCTGAGTGACAGGGGCTTCGCATCCGAGTGAGGCCGGACCGTGCTTGAAGGCGGGCTGGAGTGCGCCGGGAGGAGGGGCAGACAGAGCGATGCCAGGATGAGCGGGATGATACGCATAAATTGATCTTATGGCTTCCCAAGCGGGTGTAAATGCTGCGGGACAAAAGAAAAGCGCGCGCTGGATATCCCCCCGGATCTCTCAACGCGCGCTTTTTTTCAACCCCACGCTTGAGTCGTGTTCGGTTGACTTCCCCCCGGAGATCAATTCGAAGCAGGTGACCCGGCTTTTTGAGGCTGGAGTTTTGAAGAGGTGAACCTCGTTCAGAACGAATTCAAATTGCCTGAAGATCAGGAAATTTGAAGGAATTTGTGGTCCCAATTCCGGCCAAGTAGTCCCAAAATCGGCCACAAGCGCCGAAATCGGCGTTGGAAGTCAGGTAAAGTTGAAAATTCAGGGATGGAAGGCAGGAAAATGGACTGGAACGGCGCCCGCCCAGCGATGATGGTTCCGGGCAGTCACCGTGTCCGATCTTTTCACCACTCCCGCCGCGCTTCCCGGCAAGCCGAATCCCGCCGAGCCGCTCGCTGCAAGGATGCGGCCGCGCTCGCTCGACGAGGTGGCGGGGCAGCAGCACATTCTGGCACCGGGGAAGCTGCTGCGACGGGCGATCGAGTCGGATCGTTTTACCTCGCTGATTTTCTACGGCCCGCCTGGGACCGGGAAAACGACGCTGGCCAGCGTGATCGCGCGGACGACCGGATCCCGCTTCGAATCGCTCAACGGCGTGGAGTCGAACGTGGCGGAAATCCGCGCGAAAATCGACCAAGCCCGCACCTGGCGGGACCTGCGGGGAGAGACGACCATTCTTTTCATCGACGAAATCCACCGTTTCAACAAGTCGCAGCAGGATGTGCTGCTGCCGCACATCGAGCGCGGCGTGGTGCGGTTCATCGGCGCGACGACGCACAATCCGTATTTCCATGTGAACTCGCCGCTGGTCTCGCGTTCGCAGATCTTCCAACTGGAGCCGGTGCCGGTGGAGGACATCATCGGTGTCCTCGTGCGCGCCTTGGCCGATGTGGAGCGTGGCTTGGGGGAATACGCCGTGGTGGCTGATGCCGACGCGCTCCGTCACCTGTCCGAGAAATCCGATGGCGACGTGCGGAAGGCGCTGAGCGCGCTGGAACTGGCGGTATTAACCACCCCCGACGAGGGCGGCACCGTGCGCCTGACGCTGGCCGTGGCGGAGGAATCCATCCAGCGCAAGGCGGTGGTCTATGACGCCCACGGCGACGCGCACCACGACACGATTTCCGCCTTCATCAAGTCCATCCGCGGCAGCGATCCGGACGCGGCGCTCTATTGGCTGGCGAAAATGCTGCATGCCGGCGAGGACCCGCGTTTCATCTCGCGGCGCTTGGTGATTTCCGCCTCCGAGGACATCGGTCTGGCCGATTCCAACGCGCTGCGGGTGGCGCTCGACGCGCACGGGGCGTTTGAGTTCATCGGCATGCCCGAGGGGCGGATTCCGCTGGCGCACGCGACGGTCTATCTGGCGACCGCGCCGAAATCCAACACCGCCTACGCCGCGCTCGGCAAGGCGATGGAGGATGTGGAAAACGGCAGGACACTCGCCGTGCCCGTCCACCTGAGGACGAACACCCGCAAAAAACTCGCGGTGGCGTCCGGCGAGTCCGAGGCGGCGACGCAATACCTCTACGCGCATGATTTCGAGGGGGCCTACGTGCCTCAGGCGTATTTGCCGGAGGGTAAAATCTACTATCAGCCGGGCGACCAGGGCATGGAAAAACGCATCAAGGAGCGCCTCGACTACTGGCGGAGTTCCATGGGATGAGTGCGGGGAAACCTCACGTTTCCGTTACGGATGCCGCCTCGTTTCCACTTGCGCGGTTCATGAGGCGGGCTTATCGCCGCTTGCATGAAATACCGCGCCGCCTGCCTGCTTGCCTGCGTTCCGCTCCTTTTTTCCTGTGAGGAGAAAAAGGAGGTCGTCGTGACGGAAACCCGCGCGGCGACGACCCGCGACAAGGCGCCGAAGCTTTTCGCGACCAGCGACGAGCGTTTCCGCGATGCCAAGCCAAGTCCGGTGAAGGGCGAAACTCCGGCCGGTTGGCTGGTGCTTCCTGCATCGCAATTCCGCATTCTGAACTATCGCTTCGGCGAGAGCGGAACGGGCGAGGTCTGGGTGTCGATCTCCCAAGGCACGGTGCTGGACAACGTCAACCGCTGGCTCAAGCAGTTCGCCGCGAATCCGGTGGATCAGGCGGCGCTGGAGAAGCTGCCGACGGTTACCCTCGCCGGATCCGCCGGGGTATTTGTCACGGCGGAGGGTGAATACGCGAGCGGCATGGGTGCTCCGCCCAAGCCCGGATTCGCGCTGGCCGGTGTGGTCGCCGCCGTCGGCGGACAAATCCTCACGGTGAAAATGGTGGGTCCCAAGGCGGAGGTGGAGGCCGCGAAGCCGGTGCTCGAGGCCTACGCCAAGAGCCTGCGCATGGCTGAATGATCTTCCGCAAAATTTCCGTAACAGCGACCCGCCTTTCTTGAACATGGACTCCTCCGACACGCCGATTTACCAAAAAGCTCCCCGCTCCCTTCCGGGGAAAATCCTCGACGTGCTCTCGGGATTCGGCCTGGCCACCATCACGATGCTGCTGCTCGGACTACTCACGTGGTTCGCGACGCTGGAGCAGATCGACAACGGCCTGTATCCGACGCTGATGAAATATTTCGACTGGAAATCGGTGTTTCTGCTGCCCGAGCTCAACGGCAAAATGGTCCCGCTGCCGCTGCCCGGCGGCTACTGGGTCTGCGCGGTGTTGCTGCTGAATCTGATCCTCGGCGGCATCATCCGGATCCGCAAAGGCTGGCGGCACTACGGAAATCTCATCGCCCACTTCGGCATCATCTTCATGTTGCTGGGTGCCGGCGTGACCTATCATTTTTCCGAGCGTGGAAACATGGCCGTCGCCGAAGGGCAATCCAGCGACGTGGCGGAGGATTACTTTGAATACG
>JBEDKU010000402.1:0-2820 GCA_041172045.1 Verrucomicrobiota bacterium
CCGTGGGCCTATCATTGGGGAAACCGCCTCGCGCGGGTGGCGGCGTCCCAGGAAATGTCGGCGTTTTCCGAATGGCTGGGCCGGGCGTGCGGACGGTCGAAGTTCGAGCGGTATTTCAGCCGGTGTTTTTCGATTTCCGCGGTGTTGATGCTGCCCATTCTGTTGATGAGGATCCGGTCGCTCCGCGCGTCGTCGGGCGTGCCGGTGGCACCGAGGGTGCGGGTGCCGTGGAAGTCCGCGGTGCTGCAAGTGGCGGTGGGCTGCCTCATCGCCGGCGGGCTTTTGCTTGCCACGGGCATGATTCTGAATCTGTCGGGGGCTTATACTTTGGAGCCGCACCCGCCGAAGTTCGGCGCGTTGTTGCAGCGGTCGTTCATTCCGGCCATCGGCGCGTCCGTGCTGGAGGAGTGGGTTTTTCGCGGGCTGATACTTGGGCTCTGGCTGCGGTTCACCCGGCCGCTTGCCGCTTGCGTCGGGACTTCGGTTTTTTTCGCCTTCCTCCATTTTCTGGCACCCAAACAAGGGTCGTTCATTGGGAGGCCCCGATCGCCGGCGGCGGGCTTTGAGTTGCTGGAAAAAATCCTGGCCCAGTTCGCGAACCCGCAGTTTTTCATGACGGAATTCGTCACCTTGTTCTGCATCGGGATGATCCTGGCGTGGGCGCGGCTGCGGACGGGGGCGCTGTGGTTTTCCATCGGCCTGCACGCCGGCTGGATCGCGGCGTTCAAGGGATTCAGCATGTTGCACCTCACGAATCCCGCCAGCGGACTCTATCCGTGGGGGGTGGGGGACTCGCTGAAGTCGGGGCTGGTGCCGTTGCTGGCGCTGGCGGTGACGGCGGGGATCTGCCACTTCGTGCTGAAGCGCTTCGAACCTTCGCGGGGGCTCAACCCCGCATCACGGTGACGACGTGGATTTGCTGAAATCCGGCGTGGCGGAGGGTTTTCGCGCATTCGTCCACGGTCGAGCCGGTGGTGAGCACGTCATCGACGAGGATCGCGCCTGCGGTGGAAATTTCGAGCTGGCGGCGTCCGGCGCGGCTCAGGGCGAAGGCGCCGTGGAGGTTTTCCAGCCGTTGGGCGCGGGTGAGCGCCGTTTGATGCTCGGTGGAACGGGTGCGGTGCAGGGCCGGAACCACCGGCAGCCGGGTGTGGAGGGCGAGCACCCGTGAGATTTCCTCAGCTTGGTTGAAATGGCGGTGCTGCAAGCGATTGCGATGGAGTGGCACCGGCACCAGCGGCCACCGACCGGCAAGCGCCGTGGCCAGCCGCGGATCGGCGAAAGACTCGGCGGCGAGACGACCGAGGTCCTTCGCAAGATGCAGCTCGCGGCTGTATTTCAAGCGGTGGATCATGTCCAGGGTGCGCTCGTCACGGATCATGGCGGGGCGGGCGAACTCGAAGTGAAACTTCAGTTTACTGCAATTCGGGCAATCGAACGGCCCATCGATCTGTCCCGGAAACATCTCGCCACAGCGTTCGCAAAACGGCTCCGCCAGCCTGGGTAAATCCGCATCGCAGCCATCGCACAAGGCCCGCCCGTCGGAGAGTTCCTCGCGGCAAACCACGCACAGCGGCGGGTAGAGCAGGTCCAGCGCACGGGACATCCATTTCCGCCAGCCACGGACTTCAAGCCTCGCGGTCTTTGGCGGCATGGGGGTCGGTGGTCAGGTAGTTGGCCAGCACTCCGGCGAGCACGATGCCCGCCAGCGGGACCAGTCCCTGCCGCAGCGAGGCACCGGAGATCACCCACATGATGGAATCCGGATGGGTCGCCAGCGTCACGCTGCCGAGCAGCCCGTTGACGAAAATCCAGCCGGCGTGAAGCCCGATCGGCAGCCAGAGCGAGGCCGTGCGCCAGCGGGCGTAGCCAAGGACGAGGCCGAGTGCGAGCAAGGGGGCGAAACTTCCCAAAACCACGCGGAGATCGGAAAACTGACCGGCGATTTTCCGCATCAGCTCGAAGCCCACGCCGGACGCGTCCGGGTCGATCACGTTCAGCCCCGGCGGCGGATTGAGGAAATGGACCAGCGCGAAAAGCACCGCCGACATGCCGAGCGCCGCCGCCGGCCGCATCGCCCGCAGGAAGATCCCCATCGCGATTCCGCGGAAAAGGATTTCCTGGAACACCGCCAGCCCGAGCGCGACAGCCCCGCCCCGCAGGACGATTTTGATCAACCCCTCACCCGAGTATTTCCAATCCAAAACCCCGACGGAAATCAAACCGCCGCCCAGCAGCAGGAACAAGATCGTCACCAGCAGAAATCCCGTCGCCGCCTGCCTCAGACCACCCGGATTCGACAACAAGCGCTGCCCGCCCAGGGTGCATTCCGGCAGGCGGAGCGTGCCCTTCATCCCCTTTTCCGAGCTTCGCCCGCCGCGCAGCCAGCCGGTGAGCGGCAGGAATAGGAACGCGGCGGCGGCGAGCAGGCTGGCTACGAAAAAATCCGGGAAATCGGCGCTCCGGCAGATCCCGGCCAGCCATTCGAGGAAACCATTGGTTTGTTTGGCGGAGGAAACTTCGGCAAGCGCCTTGCCCACGTTATAAACCAGCGGCGCCATCCACGCGCCGAGCAGCACCGAAGCGGCGGCATGGAGCCACACTTTCAGGACGTCGCTGGAGGCCTCACTGCGCATATGGCGGAGCGTGGCAGAGCGTTAGAGGAAATGAAAGCCCGGGATCGGTGAATTTACCTTGGTGCGGATTCGCGGGCGCTTTTAGGCTCGCGGCATGATCACGGTCGAACCGATTTCAAACATCCGCAGCCAGTGGGGCGAAGGCCCGGTGTGGTGGCACGGCGCGCTTTATTTTGTCGATATC
>JBEDKU010000403.1:0-4262 GCA_041172045.1 Verrucomicrobiota bacterium
GCTTTACAATTACCTGAGCGCATGCCGCAAGCGCTTCTCTGGCTTTTAATTCCTTAAAATCGCCATCCAGAGCTTCACGAGCGTCCAACGCCGACTGACCCATGTCCAATCAAGATTCCCAAACCCAGACCGTCCTTTGCCTCAAGTGGGGCAATCGCTACGGCTCCGATTACGTCAACCGCCTCTATTCCATGGCCAAGCGCAACACCTCGCGCCCCTTGCGCGTGGTTTGCTTCACCGACGATCCCACCGGCATCCGCGAGGAGGTGGAAATCCGGCCGATGCCGTTCTTCGACCTGCCCGAACCAATGCGCGGCCACCCGTTCCGGCGGATGTTCATTTTCCAAAAAGAAGTCGAGGGACTTGAAGGAAACGTGCTGCACCTGGACCTCGATCTCCTGATCACCGGCTCCATCGACGCCTTTTTCGACTACAAGCCGGAGCTCGACTTCATCGTCTGCGAAAACTGGACCCAGATCGGCCAGGGCATCGGCAACATGTCCGTCTTCCGCTACCGGGTCGGAGCACTCACCAAGGTCTGGGACCGCTTCCGCCCGGATCCGATGGCGATGATGGATCTCTACCGGAACAGCCAGACCTTCGTCTGCCGCACCCTTGGCAAAGTGGAGTTTTTCCCCTCCCCCTGGTGCCTGAGCTTCAAGCACTCGCTCGTCCCGCCGTGGCCCTTGAATTTCATCGTCACGCCCAAGCTGCCTACCGACGCGCGCATCGTCGCCTTCACCGGCCGCCCCGACATCGACGAGGCCGCTTCAGGGAATTGGCCGGTCACCGGTGCGTGGAAAAAGCTCTACAAGCACATCCGCCCCACGCCCTGGATCTCGGACCACTGGCGCTAAGGCTTCGCCGCGTCCATCTGGCGCTGCCAAGCCACGTATTTGGTAATTCCTTCATGGATCGGCGTTTGCGGGCGATAACCTAGCAATTTCTCCGCCTTCGCCACGTCCGCATACGTCCTCGGCACATCGCCGGGCTGGTCCGGCATCTGGCGGATTTCCGCCTGGCAGCCGGTCGCGTTTTCGACCAGTCCGATCAATTCCGCGAGCGTCGTCGTCGCGGCACCGCCGAGGTTGAAAATCTCAAACGACGACTGCTCCGTGTAATCCGCCGCCGCGAGGATGCCGCGGACGATGTCATCCACATACGTGTAATCCCGCGCGGTGCTGCCGTCGCCGTAACGGTCGATGGGCCGGCCCGCCAACAACGCGTTGGTGAACTTGGAAATCGCCAGATCCGGCCGCTGGCGCGGACCGTAAACCGTGAAAAATCTCAGGCAGGCGCAACGAAGGCCGAACAAGTGCGCGTAGTTCGAGCACATCTGCTCGCCCGCCAGCTTGGTCGCAGCATAGGGTGAAATCGTCCTCGAAATCAGATCCGTCTCCGCGAATGGCACCTTCGTGTTCACGCCATAAACCGATGAGGACGAGGCGAATACGAAAAATTTCACGCCGTGGTGACGGCACGCTTCGAGCAAATTGAGCGTGCCATCCATGTTCGTGCTGAAATACAGCCGCGGGTTCTCGATCGACGGCCTCACGCCCGCCCGCGCCGCCAGATGGAAGACGCCGTCGAAGCGATGCCGCGTGAACGTATCCACCACCACCGCGTCATCGCTGATGTCGCCGCGGATGATTTCGACCTTCCCGCGCAGGCCGGCGAGGTTGTTTTCCTTCACCGCCGGATCGTAGTAGTCGTTGAAATCGTCGAGAATCACGACCTCGTGACCTGCCGCCACCAGGGCTTCGCAGAGATGCGAGCCGATGAAGCCCGCGCCGCCGGTGACCAGGATTTTTTTGGGAGAATTTTTGAAACTCAAGGGGCTTGGAAACTACCAAGCGCATCCCCCTTGGCAACCCCATTCATGCGCCCGGCGAAACGGCTTGACGCCCCCAACCTGATGCGCCAAGCGAAGTCCGTGAAAATTTCCTTCAGAAAAATCAAGCTTCTGAAGAAACGAGTCGTCGCGAGCCTGAGCGGCCGCAGGAACGTCCATTTCCTGCACGTCCGCAAAGCCGGCGGCACGGCGCTCAAACACGTATTAGGCCCGCATCAGGTCACGCCGACCTGCATGCTTTACCTCCACCAGCACCGGATTTCCCTGAAACATGTCCCGCGCGGCCACCAGGTGATGTTCGTGACCCGCGATCCGGTGGCCCGCTACGTGAGCGGCTTTGACAGCCGTTTGCGCCAAGGCGCGCCGTCCCGTCATGCCCCGTGGCGGGGCGACGAGGAATGGGCGTTCTCGCAATTTCCCGATCCGAACTCACTGGCTCTGGCGCTCGATCCGGCACACCCGGCCCACCAAAACGCCCTTCGCGCCATGCACGGCATCACCCATATCCGCTACGGCTACTGGGACTGGTTCGGCGATGAAGCCGCCCTCGAAGCGCGTCGGGAGGACATTCTCTTCATCGGCCGGCTGGAAACCTTCAACGCGGATTTCGAGGAGCTGAAGAAACCCCTCGGCCTGCCGGAAAACCTGACCCTGCCGAGCGACCCCAAACGCGCGAATCGCAACCAATCCTCCGACACTCCGGCCTTGGAACCGGAAGCGGTGAAATGGATCCGCCACTGGTATCGCCGCGACTACGACTTCCTCGATTTCTGCGCCCAGTGGCGCGACGAGCAGCAAGGTCCCGTCGCGAAGTCCGCACTGGGCTGAGAAGGCCACAACTCAAGGTTTCAGCAGCCCCCGCTCGAAGCCGCGGGCCACGGCCTCGGCGCGGTCGGAAGCTTGCAGCTTCACCAGCAGCGCGGCGACGTGGGCCTTCGCCGTGCGTTCGGAAATCCCCAGCAACCGGCCGATTTCCGCATTCGTGAAACCCTGCCGAACAAGGCCGAGCACTTCCATTTCACGGCGCGAAACCACTCCATGCTCGCTGCCGGCCGCCAGCAGACGGGCGACGTGTTCGCCGATGGGCCGGCCACCGGCGTGACACTCGCGGATGGCTTCAAAAAGTTCGGCGCGGCGCACGTTCTTGGTGACGTAGCCGGAGGCTCCGGCCTCGAGCGCGTGCCGCACATCCTCCTCCGCCTCGGAAGAAGTCAGCATGATCACCCGCGCCTCGGGGAAGTCCGCGCGCAGGCGGCGCACGGTCTCGATGCCGTCCATGCCGCCGAGACTGATGTCCAGCAGCATGATGTCCGGGCGGTGTTCCTGCCAGAGCTTGAGCGCGGACTCCCCGTCGTCCGCCACCGCCACGACCTGTAGGCCGGGTTCTCCGTTCAACAGGTTCACCAGGCCCGCGCGGAGGATGGCGTGGTCATCGACTAACATCAGACGGATGGTTGCAGGTGTGGACATGATGGGAAAACGGGTCGGAAATTTTTCAGGAAGACAAAACAGGTGCGTCGGTGATCACCGGTTCGGAGATTTCATCGTCGTAAATCCGCAGCGGCACCTCGGCTTGCAGCGACGTGCCTTTGCCGAGAGCACTCCGGATTTCCAGGGTCCCGTCGAGCCGCTCGATGCGCTCGCGCATTCCTTGCAGACCGAAGTGGCCCTGCACCACGCCCGCCTGCTCGCCCGGGACGAATCCATCGCCATCGTCACGCACCACGAGGGAAATCCGGTCCGGATCATCGAGCAGGCGGATCTCGATCATCACCGTCTTGGGATGGCCGTGTTTGAGCGAATTGTGCACGGCCTCCTGAACGAAAAGCAGCAGGTTTCCCGCGATGAAATCCGGCACGCGGGCGAGGTCGCCATCCGCCCGCACTTCGATGAGCGTCGGGTGGCCCGCCCCGAGTCTCCGGGCGATCGCCCCGAGCGCTTCCGGCAGTTGCATGCCATTGAGCGGCAGTGATCGCAGCGCCCAGACGGAGTTCCGCAGCTCGGTCGCGGCGTGGTCCACCATGCGTCTGGCCACCTCCAGATGGCCGGGTCCATCGTCATCTCCTTGAGACGGGAGGACTTCGGCTTCGCAAGCTTCGATTTGGAAACCCAGCCCGCTGATCGTCTGGAGCAGGGTGTCATGGAGGTTGGTGGCGAGCCGGGTGCGCTCGCGGAGAGTCGCCTGGAACTCGATGGACGCGTCCCGCCGGGCATGCATTTCCCGCGCGAGCAGCTTGGTCTTGCGCCGCACCTGCCGCTTGAGCTGGAGGCTCCACACCAACGCGCCGCCCAAGGCCAGCAACACCGCCGCGAGAACCATGCTCAAATGCGCGGCCGTCCACCACGAAGGCTGGCTCAAAACCACGACATCCGCCGGGCTGCGCATGATCAAATCGAGATTCGCGGGGAC
>JBEDKU010000404.1:0-5214 GCA_041172045.1 Verrucomicrobiota bacterium
GCGATGCTGATGGTCCGGTCTTTTTCGACAAAGAACTCGGCCTTGTCTTTTTCCACTTCCAGCAGGCGTCCTTTGCGGGGACCGGCCTTGATGGTGGCATCGGCAAGGGCGCTTCCGGTGAAGGCAAGCAACAGGGTGGCGGTTAGAATACGGCGGATGGTTTTCATGGTTCGGTTCTTGGTTTGGTTTTTCTTTCAAGCCACTCGTAGAGCAACGGCACGACGAGCAGAGTGAGGAAAGTGGAGGTGACGATGCCGCCGATCACGACGGTAGCGATGGGGCGCTGGACTTCGGCTCCCGCTCCCGTGGCGATGGCCATGGGCAGGAAGCCCAGCGAAGCGACAAGGGCGGTCATCAGTTTGGGGCGAAGGCGGGTCAATGTGCCCTCGACCACGGCATCGCGGAGTGATTTGCCTTCCTCGCGGAGTTGGTTGATGAAGGAAATGAGCATGATGCCGTTGAGCACCGCGATGCCGCTGAGTGCGATGAATCCGACGGCGGCGGAGATCGTGAACGGCATTCCGCGCAGCCACAGCGCGAATATGCCGCCGGTGACGGCAAGCGGCACGCAAAGGAAGATCAGCGCGGCTTGGCGGAGTGAATTGAAGGTGAGGAAAATCAGCACGAAGATGAGCGCCAATGCCAGCGGCACCACAACCGTGAGACGTTGTTTGGCCTCCATCAGGTTCTTGAACTGGCCGCCGAACTCGAAGTAGTAGCCGTTGGGAAATTTGACCTTTTCATGTAGGGCTTTGGTAGCCTCTGCGACAAAACCCGCCGTGTCCCTGTCCCGCACATTGATCAGCACCGAGACACGGCGCTGGGTGTCCTCACGGGCGATTTGGTTCACCTGATCGACGAGCTTCACTTTGGCGATCTGACCAAGCGCGAGCATCATGCCATCCTCGGTGCCGAGCGGCAGCCGTTCCATCGCGGCAAGATCCGCCCGGCGGTCTTCGGCGAGACGAACAATGATGGGAGTGCGTTGGTTGCCTTCGATCATGATGCCTGCCTCACCACCGGCCAGAGCGGTTTCTATCAGACGATTGAGATCGTCCGCATGGACGTTGAACTTCTGCATCGCCTCGCGGTCGGGCTGAATCTCGATCATGGGCACCTTGCCGATAGAATCGAACTCGGTTTCCTCACCACCGCGGATGCCGTTGAGCACGGTCCGAACTTCACCGGCGAGGCGTTCGAGTTCATCGTAGCTCTCTCCATAAATCTTGCACATCAGGTCGGCGCGGGCACCGGCCATGATTTCGTTGAAGCGCATTTGGATGGGTTGGGAAAGCAGGACGTTTTGTCCGGGCACCTGTTCCAGCAGGCGGCGGCGCATGAGGTCGCCGAGGTCTTCCTTGCTGATGGTTTGTCCATCAATTTTCCGCCATTTCTCCTTGGGATGGAGCATGAGATAGGTGTCGGAGACATTCGGTCCCATGGGATCGGACGCGATTTCCGCCGTGCCGATGCGCGAGAAGATGTCGCGGATCTCGGGAAAATCACGCCGTAGGATTTGCTCGGAGTGTTTCTGTAGGTCCACGGACGCGGTGAGTCCCGCGCTGCTGCTGCGAATGAGTTGCACGGTGAAGTCGCCTTCATCAAGCTGGGGGATGAACTCGGAGCCAAGTCTTGAGAAGATGACGAGAGAAAGACCGAAAAGACCGAACATCGGCAGAATGACCAACCAGCGAAAGCGCAGGCCGAAGTTCAGCAGTGGCGAATAAATACGCTTGGTGAGAGTGATGAGCCAGTTGTCCTTTTCACGGATGTTGCCACCCAACAGATAGGAGCACAGCACCGGCATCAGTGTAAGAGCGAGAATCAGGGAACCGCCAAGCGCGAGCATGACAACCACCGCCATGGGTTTGAACATTTTGCCCTCGATGCCCTGGAGCGCTAGGATGGGCAGATAGACAACGGTGATGATAAGCACCCCAAAAAACATCGGATTGGCAACTTCCTTGGCGGAGCGCAGGACTTCCCGCGTGCGCTCTTCAGCGGTGAGCCGCCGGCCCAGGGCATGCTGTCGTTCGCCCAAATGACGGACGATGTTTTCAACCATCACCACCGCACCGTCGATGATCAGGCCGAAGTCCACGGCACCGAGGCTCATCAGGTTTCCTGATAGACCCATTTCGACCATGCCGATCATGGCGAAAAGCATGGAAAGCGGAATGACCAAGGCGACGATGAATGCTGCGCGGATGTTGCCAAGAAGGAGGAAGAGCACCACGACCACAAGAATCGCACCCTCGAAGAGGTTTTTCTCCACCGTGTGAATGGTGCGGTTGACGAGGTCGCTCCGGTCATAAAGCGCCTTGATGCTGACGCCGACGGGCAGCTTTTCCTGAATCTGATCAAGTTTCGCGCGGACGGATTGGGCGACAAGCCGGGTATTGTCCCCGGCAAGCATGATGGCCGCCCCCACAAGTGCTTCTTCGCCCTCATGAGTGCTCGCGCCAGTACGGTAGGAAGATCCGATCCCGACGCTGGCCACTTCACTCACCAGAATGGGGCGGACACCTGCCCCGAACTTCAATGGAAGGCGGGCGATTTCATCAGCAGTTGTCACTCGGGTGGGAGCGCGAACGATGAGTTGTTCGCCGCCAATCTCAACGTAGCCACCACCGGCGTTGAGGGTGTTCTGGCTGACAATTTCGGCGAGTTTGTCGAGTGATAGGCCGGCGGCAGCGAGTTTGGAGGGATTCGGTTGGATGACGAGCTGACGCTCGTAACCGCCGCTGGTATTGACCTCGGCGACTCCCGGAGTTCCACGAAGCAGAGGTTTGACCGTGTATTCCTGAATCTGGCGGAGCGCCATGAGTTGTTGCTCGCGGGTGGCGGGCTTGTCTTTGGCATCGGCTGTGTAATCGAGGCTGTAGTAGAAGATTTCACCCAGACCTGTGGCGATGGGTGCGAGTTTGGGTGAAAGCCCTTCCGGCAAATCATCAAGCACGCCTTGCAGTCGCTCGGTGACAAGCTGACGGGTGCGGTAAAGATCCACGCCGTCCTTGAAAGTCATCGTGACTTGGGAGAGGCCGAACTTGGAGAGCGAACGCAGCTCCACCATATCCGGCAGTCCTGCCATTTCGCTTTCGATGGGGAATGTGACCAGCTTTTCAACTTCCTCCGGAGCAAGCGCCGGCACGGCAGTATTAATCTGGACTTGGGGGTTGGTGATGTCGGGAACCGCGTCGATGGGCAGGCGCAACATCGCCCAGATTCCAACACCTACTAGAACGAGGGTGGCGAGCAGCACTGCCACGCGTTGCCGCATGACGAAATCCAATAGGTGATTCAACATGGTGTGTCAGTGTCCACAGGTGCAGGCTTTTCCTCCGCGGAGCACTTGAAGCTCTGCCATCCACAGCGACATGACGGGCGTCGTCACAATCTGGTCGCCTGCGTAGAGGCCGTCGGTGATTTCCACGAACTTGTCATCCGTGACTCCCGCTTTCACCGGAGTGCGGACGAAAAAATCTCCGTTGACCGCGTAAACAAACGAGCCTTCCGCCGTCTTGAGCAAAGCGCCTGAAGGAACGACCGCCACGGCATCACCTGCTGCCTGGCGAAGCACGGCCTTGAGCGGCTGGCCCACCGTGAGGTTCTCTGTAGTGGTAATAGTGATCTCGGAGTCGCCCATGACACCGAGCGGGTTGGTTTCGATCTTTTCGATTGTGCCTTTGAACGTGGTATCACCATGTAGCTCCACTTCGATGCCCGGGCGAATAGCCTTGGCCTGTTCGGGGGTGACCCAGCCAGTCGCGGTGTTCGCTGTTTCGGCGGAAACATTCAAAGTGACGGCTGATGCGATCTTCATCTCACCGACATCCTCGACTTTCAGACCAATGGCTTTGCTCATTTTCTCAGTGAGCGATAGGCCCTGGCCTTTCTTGAATTGGGCTCCGTTTTCCGGTGTCTGCCCGGGTGGCTTTTCGGCAGCGCCCCTTGATTCGAGGCACGAGGTGTTGAGTGTGGCGATGGCGATTGCTCCGAGGAGCGGGATGAATGTTGAAAGTTTCATGGCGGTAAACATCTATTGTTTGGCGGGGGTGGAAGTGCCCACGAGTTGTTCGAGTTCGAGCGAAGCGCGGAGCACTTCAAGGCGGGTGGCGTTGATGGCTTCCGTGGCTTCGAGATACTTGTCTTGCATTTCAAGATAGGTGCTCAGAGGAACGGCTCCGAGTCGGTAATGGCGGTCGGCTAATTTGGCGGCATCCGCGAACGAGGCGAGCGCATCGCCTTTCCATGAATCGAGACGTTTCTGCTGGGTGCCAAGCAATAGCCACGATTCGGTGATCTCACGCTCCACTTCGCGCATGGTAGCCTGTAAGGAGGCTTCGGCCTGCATGCGGCGTGCAAGACCTGCATCCACCGCCGCCCGGCCATTATCCCATAGAGGCAAAGGGACAGAGAGAGACAGCCCGATGACGGTTTCACGGTCTCCGGCCCGTTCCTGCGAGACGCTCGGGCCGACGGTGAAAGTGGGATAGCGTTCGTTTTCCGCGAGTGAAACCTTGAGGCCTTGTTGTTCCAATTCGGCACGGCGAACACGAAGGTCATAGTTGTTGGCCGCCGCTTTGTTTAGGAGTGCTGTCAGCTCCGGGATCTTCGGAGCAGGAAACTCGGTGCGCCGAACTTCCAATGGTGAATCCGCCCGGCGACCCATGAGTTGGTTGATCTCCAGCAGGGCTTTCTGCATTTCCACCGCAGCCTCGCCCGCCTTGCGCTGGATGGTGACTTCAGCGGCCTCAATGATCTTGGCCTCCAGCATCGGAGCCACACCGCCTGGATCGCGTTGCACGATCACATCCCTCACGGCGGTGAATCGGTCGGCTACTTCGGCCGCTGCGGCTGCGTTTTCCTGTTGGGTGGCCAATGCATAGGCAAGAACCTTGACCCGTGCCGCGAGATAGGCCCGAAAACGCTTCAAACCGAGTTCGGCAAGAGCGATGTCGCGGTCGGCAATGGCTTTCCGCAGGCCGAGTCGTCCCCGCCACTCGATGGGTTGGGCGAGTGTGACCGAATAGGCAATCCCCTCAGCCTTGGCATCGCCGCCGCTCACACGTTTGTGGCCAAGATCGAGATCGAGCTGTGGGTTGGACAATTTTCCGGCAGTAGCGCGACCCGCCTTAGCAACGGCGATCTCCGCTTCATAGAGCTTGATCTCAGGATTGCGCGCCAAGGTCTGGGTTACGAGGCTATCAATGG
>JBEDKU010000405.1:0-2533 GCA_041172045.1 Verrucomicrobiota bacterium
GCTGCGCCTGCATTTCACCGAACTCGGCGACCGTGAGGTCCGCGTGCACGAAGTTCTCCGTCGTGTAGTCGATGGATTCCACCTGGCCGGTGAGTTTGAGAAATCTCGCGACCGTGTCGTAAATCTGATGGAGCCCGGAAAGTTTCTTTTCCTTCGCCGCTTCTTCCGGTTCCGGCGGTGCGGCGAATCTCTCACCGCCGATCATTTCGAAAAGCAGCGAGTCGTATTTCGTAAAGCGGGCGGTGAGATCCTTGAAATATTTCTCGTCGGCGATGTGCACGGCCCCGATGAGATCGACGCTCGCACCGTCTTTTTCATAGCGGGTGACGGCGGTTTGCAGGCGGGCCGCGAGGTTGTCTTCGTCCACGCGGATGAAGTCCCCGGCGTTGGCGGAAATTGCCAGGATGATCGAGGTGAGTGCGGTAGCGATGCGTGTGCCTCCGGCCATGGACACGATTTTCGCACGCGAAACGGCGGCGGGCTAGGGCAATTTCGTACCGAAGGCAACCATTGCCGAGCAGTCGTTTCTCGTTTATATCCCCAGCAGAAATGACCTTATCCGCCTCCCTGCGCTACTGTCCGGACCTGCTGCATTATTCCCGCCGAATCACCCGCGAGGTGATGGTGGGAAATGTCGGGGTCGGCGGCGACAACCCGATCCGCGTGCAGTCGATGATCACTTCCGACACCCGCGACACCCCGGCCTGCGTCGCGGAGGTGCTCGGACTGGCGGACGGCGGTTGTGAAATCGTGCGGATCACCGCACAGACGAAAATCTACGCCGCGAATCTCGAAAACATCGCCCGCGAAGTGCGCGCGGCGGGTTGCCAGGTGCCGCTGGTGGCGGACATCCATTTCAAGCCCGACGCGGCGCTGGAAGCGGCGAAGTGGGTGGAAAAAGTCCGGGTCAATCCGGGAAACTACGTGGATAAGAAGAAATTCGAAATCCGCGAATACAGCGATGACCAATACGCCGAAGAGCTGGAGCGCATCCGCGAGGAGTTCACGCCGCTGGTGCTGCTGTGCAAGGATCTTGGCCGGGCGATGCGCATCGGCACCAACCACGGTTCTCTTTCCGACCGCATCATGAACCGCTACGGCGACACGCCGCTCGGGATGTGTGAGAGCGCGCTGGAATTCGCCCGCCTGGCGCGGGAGAACGACTATCATAATTTCGTGTTCTCGATGAAGGCGTCCAATCCGAAGGTGATGATCGAGGCCTACCGCCTGCTCGTCGCCCGGCTCGACGCGGAAGGTCCGGACTGGAACTATCCGATCCACCTTGGCGTCACCGAAGCCGGCGACGGCGAGGACGGCCGCATCAAGAGCGCCATCGGCATCGGTTCGTTGTTGGCCGACGGGATTGGCGACACGATCCGCGTCTCGCTCACGGAAGACGCGATCTACGAAATCCCGGTCGCCCAAGCGCTGGCAGCGCCCTTCAACGAGCGAAGCAAAGTTGAAGGTGGCTGGGGCGTCCCGCCCCAGACCGTTGCAGGGGCGTCTCGCCCCGTTCTTGATTTGGAAGCGCAAACCATTCGCCCCGACTGGGATCAACTCACCAAAAAGACCTCATCCTACCTTCCCCACTGGCGAATCCCGGGTGCTAGTTACTCGGTCACTTTCCGTCTCAGAGACTCCATGCCGCCATCCGCTCTGGAAGACTTCCGCCAACGCAAGGAAACCTTGGAAAAACGCCTCAAAGACCTCGCGTCCCAAAGTGGCTCACGCAACTCGACCACCGCGCTGATCGCGGTCCGTTCCGAAATCGCCGCGCTGCATGAAACCGCCTTGGATTCCGCTTTGAATGAAGCGCATGGCGAATGCTGGCTCAGGCAGCAGGAGATTGCGGAAATGGTGTTGGGTGCGTTGAAATTCTTCGATGGCAGCCGCTACACGCTCCATGCCTGGTCGGTCATGCCGAATCACGTGCATGTCATTCTTTGCCCGTTAGGGAATCATGACCTGGAGAAAATTGTTCAGTCCTGGAAGTCGTATTCAGCGAAGAAGGCCAACGAGATTCTTCTGCGGGCGGGGACATTCTGGCAGGAGGAATATTACGATCATCTGGTGAGAGACGGCGAGGATTTCAGGAATCAGGTGAGATATGTTTTGGAAAATCCAAGACAGGGGAATACTTCGGCGGAGTGGACTGGGTCGCGCTATGGCGGCACTTGGGATGAGGTGCTCGGGGCGAGACGCCCCGGCAACGGTCTGGAGCGAGACGCTCCAGCCACCTCTTCGCTACCCCCCTCATACGATCCATTCTCCTACGAACGCCGTGCCAGCTCCGTGCTCACCATTATGGGCCACGAGCTCGGCGGGGAGAAAACCGTGCGTGTCTTCACCACCCAGGAACGCTGGAATTCGCTCGCCCACAAAATCGCCGGGATGGGCGATTTCAAACCGGAGATCATTCTCGAAAAATCCGGCGTAGTGGCCATCGATCCGCGCGACGAGGCCACCATTTCCGAGATCAATTCCCAACAGGAGCCCCGCCTCGTCACGGTCGCGGACGGCCTCGATCTGGAAG
>JBEDKU010000406.1:0-3239 GCA_041172045.1 Verrucomicrobiota bacterium
GCAGCGAATGATCAGCCCAAGAAAAGCCGTTCCGTCTCCCCTTGGGATCACCCATTCGCATCTCATTCACTGCGGTCTGAGCCAGACCGCGCCACCATCATGACGGACCACGAACTTCTCAGCCAGGTGCTCGCCTGCATCGATCCCCCGGCGCGAGGCTTGCGGTTGGTCCGGCGCAAGGGCCGGGTGTTGCTGGGGTTGCCGACGGGCAGCGAGGCGGCGGCAAGAGCGCTCGGACTCTATCAGCCGCAACGGACGCCGGCCCGGCTGATGGTGACCTGCCTGCGCGGCCTGGCACGCGTTGGCCTGCATGGCGGCGTGCTTTCCAAAATCCACCTCCCCGGCGGGTCGACAACTCTATCCCCTACCCTGACCGGGATCGATCCAGGCACTTGTGGTGTGTTGCTCGGCAGTCCGGAGCACCGGGTGCGAAGGGCGATCGCGTCCTATCAAAAAGATGGAATCTGGGAGGTGGCGAAAATTTCCTTCGGGGAAGCCGGGGTGCGGCTGCTGGAGGACGAGGCGCAGGCCCTGGAGGCCCTCCATCCGCTGGCAACCGGCGTGCCCCGCATGCTCGGCCTGCACCACGGCGAGGGTGTGACGGTGATGCGCATGCCCTACCTCACCGGACAACCGGTGGGTCCGGGCGAGTCCGGTGAAGCGCTCCAATTGTTGAATCAATGGATCACCGATCAAACACCGAAACCGATCACCCGTTTTCCCGAATGGGCCGCCATCGCATCCGCACTGTCGGAATTTGAAAGTGGCGGGCGGACATTGGAACGCCTTTCGCGGGAATGCCTGACCCCGGTGATCTGCCACGGCGACTTCGCCCGGTGGAATCTGCTGCGGAAAGGGGATGGCGGCCTGGTGGTGCTGGACTGGGAATGGGGCCATCAGGACGGCCTGCCCGGGATCGACCTGGTGCATTATTTTCTGCAGGACGCGCGGCTGGTGGAGCGATTGAGCCCGGCGGAGGCGATCCGCAAAACCTGTTTGATTTTGGAATCGCCCGCCTGCCGGGACTATCTCGACAAAACCGGCTGGAGCGGTGATCCGCTGCTGCCGGTCATCGTCAGCCTGGCCTACAAGCAGGGTGCGGGGCATCAGGAGAACGGAGAGATGTTGGAAGAGATTTTGAATTTTGAATTTTGAATTTTGAATGGGGAGAAAAGGCGGCCTTGTAGCGGCGTTTCTATGACCGTCGCACTTCACCTTCTTCCGGTAGGGCTGTTCTTCGTTCCAAAAAAGGTGGGGTTCCACCGCCGGGGGAATCGGCCAAAGGGGAGCGAAAGTATCATCAACCCGGGACATCCCGACTTTCCTTGGCTCTGCTTTCTCACCTGTTTGGCTGCGCTCCCAGCGGTACCGCGCCACCTTGCCTCAGCTCATCATCCAAGCTCTTTTCTCGCCTCATCTCTGAAGATTTCAGAATCTCAGCTATTAGCCTTTCAGATTTCACCTCCCCATGCCTTCCCAGAAACCGCACATTCTCCTGATGGGCCAGACTCCGCCGCCGTGGCACGGGCAGGCGGTGGCGACCGAGATTCTCTTCAAGCATGACTGGCCGGAATTCGAGGTGCACCGGCTGCGGATGGAATTCAGCGAGGAGATGGTGGAAGTGGGGCGCTTCCAGTGGAAAAAGATCCGCTACCTTTTCCATTTGATCCGCAGGGCGCGGGCGGTCCTGCGGGAGAATCCGGACTGCATTCTCTTCTATCCGCCGGCGAGCGCGAAATGGATTCCCTTCCTGCGGGACGTCGTATTCCTCACGAGCGTGCGGCATCTGGCGGGTGCCACGGTGTTTATCTTCCATGCGAGCGGGCTGCCGGTTTTCGTGAGGGCCGGACCGGTCCGGCGGCTGATGGGCCGCCTGGCCTATCGGGGCGCGGCGGTGGCCTTGGAGGTGGCTCAGGAAGCGGTCACTCCGCATGAGGTTTTCGCTGCCAAAAGCTGGCAATGGTGTCCCTGCGCGATCGCGGTGCCGGACCTGGCGGATGAACGGAGTCGGGACGAAGGTCCGCTGACGGTTTTGTTTGTCGGAAGCCTGCAAGAGGGCAAGGGAGTGGTCGAAATTTTCAAAACCGCGGCCTTGTTAAAGAAGCAGGGAAGGGAGAGGGAGTTCCGCTTCCGCATCGTGGGGAAATGGTTCTCGCAGGCGTTTGAAAATGACATCCGCCACTTGAGGTCCGAGCTGGAACTGGAGGAAATGGTGGAACTTGCCGGCCAGCTAACCGGTGATGACAAGTGGCGGGCCTACGCCGGGGCGGACGTCTTCTTTTTCCCCACCCATTACGCCTCGGAGGCGACGCCGATCGTCCTGATGGAGGCGCTCGGGATGGGACTGCCACTCTTGACCACGCAATGGGCGGGGATTCCGGCCATGCTCAAGGGATGTGAGACGGCATGGTTGTTGCCGGTCCGCTCGCCGGAACAATACGCGGCCGTTTTGGCGGACCTCCACCACCGTAAGCATGAACTGGGGGAAATGCACGAAGCCTCGCGCGCATTCTATCAAAAAAACTTCCTACCGGAACGCTTCGTGGAGCGCGTGGGCAACGCGTTCCACGCCGCGGCCGGAGGGACGGTGCTTCAGTCGCCTAAGGCCCGGTGTTTCGGTGAAGCGACAAGAGAAGAGAAAAAGAGCCCGTGCGAAGCCACCGAATCTTTCGCTCTTAGTGAAACACCGAAACACCGAAACACCGAAATACCGGTGCTACAGTCGCCTGCGGCCCGGTGTTTCGGTGAAGCGGTAAGAGAAGAGAGAAAGTACCCGTGCGGAGCGACCGAAACTTTCGCTCTTACTGAAACACCGACGCACCGACGCACCGAAACACCGGCTCCCGCTCCCACTGAAACACCGAAACACCGAAACACCGAAACTCCGGCCGTCTCAATCACCGCCTATCTGGCGGACCAGAATCCCGGGCACGACCGAAGCTTCGGCATCTCGCGGATGTCGCAGGTGGTGCTGGAGGCGCTGCAGGCCAGTGGCCGGGTCCGGATCGGCACGATTACCTCCCATACCTCCCAACAGGCCCCCACCGGAGTGAACTCCACCCGCGTTCTCCCATGGGGAACGCGCAGGAAATGGATCCGGTTTTTAACCGATCATTTTCATCCGCTCTTCCTGCAGCGCGTCTCGGTGCCGGATATTTATTATTTCCCCAAAGGCTATCTACCGCTGTTTAGTGGATTCTGCCACCCATCGGTGGTGACGATCCACGACACCATCATCC
>JBEDKU010000407.1:0-3339 GCA_041172045.1 Verrucomicrobiota bacterium
TTTGCCGGCAGCCGCTGCACCGACGATGGAATCAAAGTCGCTGCCACCGATTCGATGGCCGTCCTGACCGGAGTCGAAGGGCACTTCGTTCCGTATCGCGGGGTCTACCAACCGCCGCCACCTTACCGGAACTGGCAAGAAGTGGTGGAGAACAACGGGCTGAGATTGTGACCATCCGGACCCTGATCCGGAAAGTCCAGTCACCACGGCTGAACCATCACCTAGTTAGTCACCCGCAGCCAGCGATCCCCATCCCGGGTCGCAATGCCGCGATCCGCCAGAACCTCCAATCCTCGGCGGCAATCGTTCGCCGGTATCCCGATTGGCCGGTAGAATTCGCGCTCCTTCTGTGGAAAGGTTGTGAGGCGTTCCCGTAGCTTGCGAATAGTAGCTTCCAAACTCGCCTCCTTGCGATCCTCAGAAACCCGCCGATGGGCATGGATCATCCGGGCTGCCAGAACACGGGAGAAAGACAGCACCCATTGCGCAAAAGCCGCGGCATCCTTCAAAAAGATTCCCCTCATTCGCACCAAGCCATAGAAGAGGCTGGCCGGAAGAGACCGCAGCGTCGCGGTGATTCCGGGAAGCGAAGGTTCCACACCCCGCAGATACTGGATCCATTCGGATTGATTCCCTTGAAATTTAATAGTGGTCGGTACGTGGTTGAGCTCAAATCGGTATTCATCGAGCCGCCGGACCAACACATACTCCATCGCGGCATCGTAGCTGCTGATGAGGTCGAAGGCACTAGCACCCTTGAAGCCCTCGCCATGACCGAAGTCGGGGCCATCGCTAAGATCCGAGAGCCACAACATCCTGGACAGCCAGCCTGGCCCTTGCTCCTTGGTTTCGGCGGGGCGGCACATGATCTGTTCCGGATCGGTAACCATCCAGTTTCCCTTGACGCCTCGCATGACAGAATCGTCCATGGTGCATCCGTCAAGCACCTCGCTGGCCACTTGCGCGAACTTCCTGCCGTCGCCCTGATCTCTCAGAACCAGATGAAGAAAAGGCCTGCCCGCATGGGCCGTCTTCAGCAATTCCGATACAGTCGCCGGCTTGGCCGCTGTCGCGAATAGGATCGGTTGTTCACGAATCGGACTCACCATCCTGGCCACAGGAGGTTTGAGCAGCTTCCGGATCTCACTAACCTTGGCATGATCAAACCCCGTCTCTTCGATTCTTTCGAGGATGGCATCCACTTCCCGATTCGGTCCGCCCGGTCCGGACAGAACGTTCATCCCGAAATTCTCATTGGTCGCCTTGCGGTGCCCCTCGACCTCGCCCAACTGGGTGATGTGACCATGGATGTTGTTTTGGATGAATTGGAGGGGACTGACGACCCGGTCGGTAACCAGTTCCGATGAAAGAGCCCCGGTGACAAGGAAACTCGATCCAAGGGAAACTCTCGACCCATCAGCGCTGTTGGCGACGGAGTCCGGACGCAAAAGGTTGCACAAGGACAAGGCCATGCCCGCAAGCACATTGGCTCCGGCATTGACGTCTCCCTCGCCGAGCGCAGATGCGTTGAAGCGATTGAGGAGTAGCCGAGTGTTTTTTACATCTTCTGAATTCATGGGTCAGGTGGGTGGGTAGTGGTTTAAACAGCTCCCGCAACCGCGGAGCGGTTGGATATTAGCAGGTTCCACTCAGAGTACAAGTGTTAGATCTAAGCTCCATCATTCTTCATGCGGGTCGGATTTCTGGCTGTGGACACCGTCCTAGATCCAGCGGGATCAGCGACCTGGGATGACCGCTCCGCAATTGGTTTCGGGCGGGAAACACCGCGATGCCCGCCAGAATTAGCAGTTTCCCTGACGACAAGTCCGGATCGCCGCGAGGGTCTGAGGTGCCATTGATCGCCAGCGACTCTACGGATCCATGATCCCTCCATTGCTCGTGGGTTCCAGAATGGGCGAGGCCGACCAGGTCGCAGGAACCAATTCGCTCGCGACCCCGGAAACAAGTGGCTTGCAGACCACCGATGGGGAGTGACTGGCCGTGGGGACCAGCATGATGATCAGCGGATCGCACAGTTCGCGTTCACGCCGTCGGATCCTTGACACCTTTCGCGCTCGTTGGGACTGCATTTTTCGCGCCCGCAGCCTTTCCCTTCTTGGCTGCACTCGGATTTCCAAGCAGTCCGGCGAAGGTCTTGGGGGTAATGATCTTCTTTTTGTCCGCGTAGAAGGCGGACGTGATGTGGATGTCCGCGTGGCGAAGGTAGCGGCTCGCTTCGAAAATACCGTGCTCGCTCGCGATGATGCTGCCGATTTCCTTCCGCAAGGTGTGGATCGGCTTGTGGCCGTCCACCCCGTTCTTGCGGAGCCAGGCGATCACGGTATCGAAAACCGGATTGCATCGGTACCGTCCAGCCTTTGCTTTGCTGTCGGCTTCGAGCGGACTCTCAATGACAAAAATTGAAGTGCGCTTCTTGTCGCGATAGCCGCGGAAGAGAGCAAGCGTGTCCGCGTCCAAGTCGATCGTGCCGGCGCTGTCCTCACTCTTGAGTTCGTGGTATTCGGATGACTCGACGCGCATGGTAGAACCGGGAAAATCAAAAGCCCGCCAAAGCAGGTTGTCGATCTCAGCCCGGCGAAGTCCGCAGACGAGGGCGAGAATCATCACTTTGAAAGCCTCGGGCTCAGCGTGGGCCAGTTCCTCTTTTGCCAAGGCAAGGATGGCGTAAGGGTCTATGCGACTGATGTAGCGGAGGGATGGCATTTTATCGAGAGGAACACCATCGAACGGAAGCGGATTTGGCAGGTCAATCGCCTGCTCGATGAATGGCATCAGCTTCTTGCCGAAAAGGCATTTGGCGTTGCGGATCAGGCTGTTGGTCGTGACAATCGCACGCCGCTTGGCGAGAGGATCACCCTCGGCATCCCGGAGCCGCTTGTTTTTCCATGCGAGGATTTCAGATGGAGCAACGGAGTCGAGGGACACCGCATCAACTCGTGCCCGCCACTTTGCGGACCCGCCCTTGTGGGCGTCGAATTTGCCCTCTCCCTTGATGCCCTTGATCTCTGCTACGATGAGCCTGAGCGCCTTGCCGTAACCTTCAAGCGTTTGTCGGCGTGCAGAGGAAATCCCTGTAGCTGTCTTGATCAAAGCCCCAACGCTCGCCTTTGCCGATTTGACGATTTTTTCCTTGGGGCGATATAGAGCGAGGCCTGCTTCCCAGCCATCCGTTCCAATCAACGTCACAAGTTCGGCAGCTCGCTTGGCGGCTCCCTTCTGATTGGATGTATTGAGGCAAACTTGAGCGCGTTTGCCCCGGATCGAAAAGCGACACGAATAGTCGGCTGCCCCGTGATCCTTGAACAACCTGTTCGGTGC
>JBEDKU010000408.1:0-7104 GCA_041172045.1 Verrucomicrobiota bacterium
CCGAAGCCATCGGATCCATCGACCTCCAGGCGGATGTCCTCTACGACATCAAAATGGAATATTATGAGGCGACCGGCGGTTGCGAGGCCCGCCTTTATTGGTATAGCGAGGACCAGGCGAAACAAATCATTCCCACCAACCGCCTCTTCCCCACGCAGGCCTCGCCCCCCGCCATCACCAGCCCCACAGAGGCGGTGACCATCCTCGGCGCGAGCACTCCTTTTTCCATGAACCTCACGTCCAGCAACGGGGGGACCGTCACCGCCAGCGGGCTTCCACCCTGGCTGACACTTGTCAACGGCGTCCTCGGCGGCACGCCGCCCGCCGCCGGGATCCATCAATTCACCCTCACCGCGACCAACGCCGCCGGCACCAGCAGCACGGTGGTGAACCTTGAAGTTCTCGATCCGCTCGATCACCTCACCCACGAAACCTGGGCCTCCGGCGTCACCGGTCCGTCGATTGACAACGCCCCATGGTCATCGCCCGTCACTTCCAGCGGGACCATCACCACCGCCGAAAACGCGACCGGCCAGAACAACAATGTCGGCGAGCGGATCCGTGGCTATTTCACCGCTCCCGCCACCGGCAACTACTACTTCTGGATCGCCGCCAGCAATGCCGCCGAGTTATGGATCTCAAACGATGCCGAGCCGGTCAACAAAGTGCGTCGCGCCACGGTCACCGGGCCTGCGGGAACCGCGCCCCGTACCTGGAACGCGCAGGCAAACCAGAAGTCGCAATGGCTCTCCCTCATCGCTGGGAAAAAGTATTACATCGAAGCCCTCCACAACACCGGGTCGAGCGGATCATCCAGCCATCTATCCGTCGCCTGGTTCCTCGATCCCACCGGCAACACCGTCAATCCCATCGCCAATGGTTGCCCGCCCGCCCCCGCCGCCGTGGGTGGCATCATTCCCGGTCACGTCCTTTCACCCTGGGATAATCCTCCGACGACGACCATCCCCGGCACCATCTTCATCACGAACCTGCAAGGCGTGGAGGGCCTGAGCGGCATCACCGGCACGGGCGGCGCGTTTCTCCGCGTGAACGGATCCACCGCCGTGTTGCAACTCAACTTCACCGGCCTGACTTCCGGCGCGGTTTCAAAAAAGATCTATCGGAAAATTGATGCCAGCACCAGCGAGGTGGTGTTCGACCTCGATGCCCAGGATAAAAACTATCCGGCCGCGAAGACTTCCGACGGCGGATACACCTGGACCATGCAAGCCGCCGATCTAGCGGCCCTCGACAGCGGCCAGGTCTATCTGGGCATCTCCACCCTCGGTCATCCCAACGGGGAGCTCGCGGGCACTTTCGGCAAGACCGCCGGCTCCCAAACCGCCCCGCCATCGCCCGCCTATCCCACGTGGCCGGATCTTCACGCCACCAGCGACGCCGCGAACTCGCGCTTCCTCACCCAGGCGACCTTCGGTCCCAGCCCCGCCGACATGGCGGCAGTGAAGGCATCCGGCTACCGTCCATGGATCGAGAGTCAGTTCACCTCGGTCGTCACCAAGAACGTCCCCTACGTTCTGGAAAATCTAAGCGCCGATCCACAAAACCTCTACGGCAGCACGCTGATGTTCTACTCCTGGTGGAAAAACTCCGTCACCGCGCCGGATCAGTTGCGCCAGCGCGCCGCTTTCGCGCTCAGTGAAATTCTCGTTGTTTCCGACACCGGACCGCTCAACAACAACGGCCGCGTCCTCGCCGACTACTACGACACCTTGCTGGATTCCTGTTTTGGGAATTTCCGCGACATCCTCAAACAAGTCACCCTCAGTCCGGCCATGGGCGTCTATCTGGACATGCGCGGGAATGTCGCGGGGAACATCCAGACAGGACAGCACCCTAACGAAAATTACGCCCGCGAGATTCTCCAGCTTTTTTCCGCCGGTCTCTACCGGATCTGGCCGGATGGCACGCTGGTCCTCGACTCGAAGGGCAACCCTATCCCCACCTACGAGCAGGCGGAGATCACCGGCTTCGCGCGGGTGTTCACCGGTTGGAACTGGGGCCAGCCCCTGGCTGGAGAGAGATTGCCGACCGCGACGAGTCCATCGACCAACTACCTGGATCCGATGAGCCTCATTCCCACACGTCATGAGCTGGGGACCAAGATTCTAATGGACAACGTCATGCTCCCGGCCGCGACCGTGATCTCGTCGTCCAACACGGTGACCGACCCAGCCTCCCCTTACTGGGTTTACAACCCGCCGACAGCGCCCGCCGAGCCCTACAAGCAGATCACCAACCTCTACGACATCAACGGTCCGAGGGATCTGGAAAACAGCATCGACAACATCCTCGCGAACTCCGCCGTGGGGCCCTACATCTGCCGCCAGCTCATTCAGCGCCTCGTCACCAGCCATCCGAAACCGGAATATGTGCACCGCGTGGTCCGCGCGTTCAATGGTGAGCGAAATGTCGATGGCGTTGCCACCGGCATCCGCGGCGACATGAAGGAAGTCTTCCGTGCCATCCTGCTCGACTACGAAGCACGCAGCACCACCGCCGCGGCGGACACCAAGTATGGAAAGCAGCGCGAGCCCCTGCTCCGCCTGACCGGTCCGGCGCGTGCGTTTCCCGCCGCGAGTTTCCCAAACAGCAGTTACTCCCAGAACGGTCTGCAAGCGATCACGATTACCACGCCCTCGGCCCACCGCCTCGTCAGTGGTGAGCAGGTCCGCCTCTCGAACTTCGTGGATACGGGAGCCGTCGCCTCCCAGGTGCCGACGACCCAGAACTACACCATCGGCAACGTGACGAGCAATTCCTTCACGGTGAACACCAACGCTACCAGCGCGCTGACCTACACCATTTCCGGAAACACTGCGATCATTGATCCTACGGGAGTGGTCAAGGATGACCAGGTCTATATAAAATTCACAACCGGCGGACTGGCAGGAGGAACTTATGACAAGGTATATACCGTGGGCGACCCTTCCGGAACCAAGTTCACCGTGCCGCTAAGTCCGAGCCCTGGAAGCACTACCGGTGGCGCATGTTTGATTCCCAAGCTCACCAGCGGCTACAACGTGACCGGCAGCGCGGGGAGCCAGTCCATTACGATCCAGACCACAGGCAGCCACAACCTGGCGGTCAATGACACGGTCTATCTGAAATTCATCATCAAGAACCTTCCTCTCGAGGCCGTGGACGCGGTCTATCCGGTCACCAGCATCGTCGGCCCCAATTCATTCCGGGTCACGCCACCCACCACCATCACCAATGGCTCGGAAGGAAGCAACAGTGTGACCGTATTCCCGCTCAAGGGGTCCCAATGGGTTCGGACGGGCACCGTCACCGTCGATCCCAGCACCTGGCTGATCGGATACACCCAGAGCAACCTGAACCAAACCCCGCTGAACGCCACCACAGTCTTCAACTTCTTCTATCCGGATTACCAGTATCCCGGGCCGATGGCCCAAGCCGGAATGACGACGCCCGAGTTCCAGCTCACCAATGATTCCAATACCATGAATCTCACCAACATCATCACCCAGGGCACGCTGACGAACAACACCGGAAACACAAACGGCTACATGAGCCTTTTCGGATCCAATAACATCACCATCGACCTCGCTCCCTACATGACGCCCGCCCAGACCAGCAATGCAGGTGTGCCCGCGCTTATCAATACGCTCGCCGTGCTGCTCACCGGCGACAATCTGAGCAGTGCGGCGAGATCCATTATCGGCAGCTACGTCGCCAATACCGCCAACTATCCCTATACCACACCGACGGCCACGGAAATGCGGGACCGGGTGCGCGCCATCGTCCACCTCATTGTCACCTCCGCCGAGTATGCCATCCAGAAATAGTCCGACCATGAAACACGAATTCCACGTTCCTTACATTTCCCGCCGGAACTTTCTCCAACGCTTCGGCAGCGCCACTCTGGGCACCACCGTGCTTGCCCGGACGATCAGCGAGTTGCGTTTGCTCAATACCGCCGTCGCCCAGGGAGCTCCTGCGAACGATTACAAGGCGCTCATCTGCGTTTTCCTCAACGGCGGGAATGATTCCAACAACATGATCATCCCCACCATCCCGGCGGAGTGGGACAACTACGCGGCCATCCGTTCCCCCGTGCTCGCCCTTCCCAACGCCGACGGCGGCCCGGCCACCGCGCTCGCCCTCAACTCGCGCAACGGCACCGGAAACTACCCGGCGGAGGACTATCACGACTACGGTTTCCACCCCGCCATGCCGGAGATGCAGACTCTCTTCAACGCCGGAGTCGTCGCCCCGGTCTTCAACGTCGGCACCCTCAGCTTCCCGCTCACCAAGGTGCAATACAGCGCGAACAGCGTGCCGCGTCCGCCCCAGCTTTTCTCCCACAGCGACCAGCAGACCCAGTGGCAGACCTCCCTGCCCGACCAGCCCTACACCAGCGGTTGGGGCGGCCGCATGGCGGACCTGCTCAACGCGGACTACAATGCGGGTGGAAAAATCTCCATGGCGGTCACCCTCGCCGGATCCAACATTTTCGAAGTCAGCAATGGCAACGTTTCCCCGCCCTATGCCATCACCACCGGCGGCGCCGTGCAACTCAGCGGCTTCAGCGGGAATGCCAGCAATGGAAAATCCAACCTCCCGCGCAGAGCCGCGCTGGACTCGATCCTGACCTCCAACATTGCCTCTTCGAACCTGCAGACCAGTGCTTACGCCGGGCTTTTCGAGCATTCCATCGAGCAGGCCGAGTCGCTCACCGAGGCCCTCGCCACCAATGCCAGCGCCCCATGGCTGAGTCGCTTCACCACCACCGTGACCACCCCCAATGGCGGCTCCACCTTCAACTCCAGCCTCATGAGCCAGATGAAAATGGTCGCGCGCCTCATCGACCTCGGCAGCAAGCCCAAGCCTTTGACCGGAAACGCCGGCGGCCTTGGCATGCGCCGCCAGATCTTCTTCATCCAGGTTGGCGGCTACGACACCCACACCAATCAAACCACCAACCAAGGCTCCGACACTACCGACAACGCCAAGGTCATCATCGGCGACCACGCGAACCGTCTCGCCGAACTCAGCAAAGTCCTCAACGCGCTCTATCTGGCACTCTCCGACATCGGCACGCCTCCCGGATTCACCACACCGCTGAAAGACAGCGTCACCGCCTTCACCGCCAGCGATTTCTCCCGCACCTTCCCCGGAAACGGCTACGGCAGCGACCACGGCTGGGGCGGCCACCAACTCGTCATGGGCGGCGCGGTCAAGGGCGGCGCCACTTACGGGAAATTCCCCACCCTCGCCGTCAACGGCCCGGACGACACCAGCACCGGACGCTGGATCCCCACCACCGCCGTCGATCAATACGGTGCCACCATCGCCAAGTGGTTCGGCGTCACCCCGGATGGCATCAACACGGTCTTCCCGAACCTCGGTCGCTTCGCCACCCCGGACCTCGGCTTCCTCTAGCATGAAGTCGTGGAGATCGATCATCCTTGTCGTCATCGCGCTGGTCGTCGTCGGAAATTGGATTTCCCGCCGGATGGAGAGCAATGCTCCATTCTCATCGCCAGTTCCCGAAAACAAGCCCGCCAAGCCGACCGTAGCATCGGTCCCCGCAGTCACCCCGTCTGCCGAAATTCCTCAGCCTCCTCCTGTAAGTCCCGACCCCGCCGCCCCCAAGCCGCGGTCCGAGGAATCCCGCGCCGCCAGCCAGCGCGATCTTGAGAGTCCGCTCATTCCCTTCGAACCGAGCGGTGCGCCCCCGCCACGCAGGGCTGTGGACTCCGATCCGGAAGTCGCCGCCGATTTCGACAAGATTTCCCTCATGCTCCGCGACTACCGCGCCCTCGCCGGTGAGAACCCCGTCGGCACCAATGCCGAGATCATGAAATCCCTCATGGGCGGAAATCCCAAGGGCGCTCAACTCGGTCCGACCGAGGGCCAGACGATCAATGAAAATGGCGAACTCCTCGACCGCTGGGGCACCCCTTACTTCTTCCATCAACTCAGCAAGGACCTGATGGAAATCCACTCCGCCGGCCCTGACCGCCGGACGGGAAATCGCGACGACATCGTCAGCGACTAGTCTGCCCGCACCCGCCTCCAAGCCAGCGTTGCCAGACCCACCAGCCACAAGCCCGCCACCGCCGGTTCCGGCACCAGCGAATAGGTCACCGTCAGTCGCGGCGGCGTCACCGCCCCGCCCGACTGCTCCTTCGACCCGAAACGCCGTCCGCTGCCAGGCGAGGTTTCGTCGTTACTTGCCAGGATGAAGCCGAAGTTGGATGCCGGATTTTCCTGCCACGCCTTCACATCGTCCACCAGTCCGCCGGACGACCACACATAGCCGCCGATGTCTGTGACCGCCGTCGTCGCGCTGGCCGTTTCCGCGTAATCCACCCCGATCAACGCCCCCGGACTTGCCCACGGCGTGGTACTGTAGTGTCGCGCGTTCCAAGTCGCGTCGCCGGGCATCGCCACCGTGCCGGTCTGCGTGCTGCCCGTTCCCTCACCCCAACTTACCAACAACCGGTAAAGGCTGAAATCGTAACTCACCGGCGTGCCGCGCATGTCCGGATCCGGGACCTTCGAGACGTAAAGGGAAAGCTCCACACCCGACACTACGGCCCCTGGCGGGAGCGCGCCGAGATCGAAACGGAACAACGCCCGCGAAGGCGAGTTGTTAAAATTCGTCCCCGCCACCAGCGACGACCCGCCCAGATCGGAATCCGGATTCGCCTGGAAAAGCGAGGTGTCCGCCACCGCGGAAAACGTGAGAGTCGCCGCAGACAGCGGAGCGCACAGCAGCGGAAATAACCACCACCGCAGCTTGGCTGAAATCATCACGCGCCTGCCATTCATCCGCGGAAACTGCGCCGGGCTTGCGACGATTTCAAGGCGGGAATGACCTCCAACGCTTTAGTTGAAATATCTCCCGTTCGTGTTCATCTTACCCGGTGCGTGGGATACTCGCGTGAGCTGCCCGCGCTTCAAACCAAACCAACTGAAACCATGAAAAACATCATCTCCACCATCGCCGCCACAGCAGTGTTCGCGACCCTCGCCACCACGGCCCATGCCGCCACCCGCATGGTCACCCAAGGACGCGCGGGCTATGCTGTCATGCCGGTGCCGAAATCCCAGACC
>JBEDKU010000409.1:0-3887 GCA_041172045.1 Verrucomicrobiota bacterium
ATACCTGCTTGTGAGACATGCAGTGCTTGAACGGCGGAGTAATCTCCGCTTTTCAGCCGCTCCTCAATTTCGGAAACTGTGACCGGAATTTCCTCTGTCACGGCATCAAGGCTTATCCACCATTGATCTGGCTGGCTGTTCTGGAACGACCATTGTCGAAGTTGGGAGGGTGTCATGGGTGTTACTCGTTAGGATTCTTTTTTCTCAGGCCGACAAATCGAATCCTTTCGAGGCGTGTTCCGTCACTAGTTAGAGCCGTTCCAGCATCGACGAAGAGGCCACCTATCACAGCGTTCCGTGCGTATTTCATATTTTTTGGTAGGCCAGTGAGGATGTATCGGCGATCACCGCGACTCGAAATGTCAGTGACATTTCCTCCTCCAGTTGCTAGGTCGTCAAGCTTGGAGTTCTTTGGGTCCAAGCGGATACTCAATGCCATGCGGTCCCAATAATCTTGCGTAACGTCTGATACGACGAGACCATCTTCCAGCTCGTAGTCAACCATGAAGAGATTGGCCTGCGCCGTTTTGAGGAGAGCTTGGTTCTCTGCCGCTTTCCTCTGAGCATCGGCTATCTGTTTCTCCGCTTCACCTATCGCCTTGGCATTCGCTTCTGCTTTTGCCGGGTCATACCCGAACTTGGCTTTCAAATCGTCAGGCAAGTCCTTCAATGGAACCCGCGACACGCCCGATTCGTGCATGATGCTGATTTCACTAGGAGTAACTTTTGTGACCCGAACGTCGTGGTAGGTCTTGCCGCTTGCTGTCTTGATTTCAGGAATTTTCTCATCCTCCGCCTGGGAGGTGGCAGCTAGCCCCAACGTCAAAAGGGACAAAAGCGAAAGGACTGAGTTTCGAATAAATGGACCGTTCATCACGGCAGGACTATTGCGCGGCTTTCTGTCTGTCGATCAAAAAGCAGCAGCCCCTTACAAGGTAGGGGTTGAACACCTCACCCAAAAACCCTCGAAAAATCGCCTGTGAAATTGGCCGCGTTGTCCGCCGCAGGCGGGAAGCATTAGGGCTTTCGCAGGAAAAGTTCGCTGAACTGTCAGACCATCACCGGACCTACATCGGCCTTTTTGAGCGGGGCGAACGCTCGCCCAATGTGGAAACCCTGCAAAGGGTCGCTACCGCTCTTGGGGTGAAGGCTTCGGACTTACTCCGGGAAGCGGGCTATTGATCGTTTTCCGACGTTCGGAGAGCGGAGAAATCCACCTTGGGGAATTCGATCTTGTCGATTGCCTTTTTCCACATCGGCAGGGCGTCGGAGAGGCCGTAAGAGTCGGAGGCATCGGGAAGGTGCCATCCGCCAAGCCGCTTCCAAGTGGATTCAGGGATTTCGGCGACTCGGGCCGCAGCTACCCACGAATGGCGCAAGCTGTGCAAACCTCTGGCCCCCGAGGGGCCGTCATCGGGAGCAGAGCCAAAAATGTTGGTGATTTGCCGTGCCCACCATTTGCCGACTTGGTCCGCCCTACTGCCGTTTTTGTTCCGTATCAGTCCGGCGAATAGAAACCCCATGGGGTCATTGTCTCGCCGCTTGGAAACGAATTCGAGAAACCCCAAGTCCAGAAGCACCCGGTGCAAGGGCACCACTCTTACGCTGGTTTCGGTTTTCAAACGATGCTCGTCCGACTCCCGCAGATTCAAGAAGTGGATTCCATTGCATTCCTTCACATCGGGAACGAGTATCCCAGCCACTTCGTTAGATCTTGTGCCGTGAAACAAGCAAAGCAGTGGCAACCAGAACCGGGCTTCCAGAGTGCCCTTCGCCCCGCTCCTTTGAGAAAGGAAATCAGGTGATGAGAATACCTTGGTCATTTCCTCGGGTGACATGGTTTGCCTGTGGCGTTGCGCCACTTTCGGCATACGGAGGCGGATGGATCGACCGGCAAACGGGTTCTCGCTCATCCAATTCCATTCGAGAGCGTGTTTGAAGATGCTGGAAATCCCTTCAAAGTAGTAGCTCACCGTTTTGGGCTGGATCAATTGCTTGGCATTCAGTTTCCCTTCGCGCTCCGCCGCAACAAGGAGGGAAACGCCTTTGTAACGCTTCGCCGCGTTCGTGGGTAATGTCGGCAAAAATGCTGCCAACCGGGTGGCATCTTTTTTTGTGATTGAAGACAGGGCCGTCCCTTCACCGAAGAAATCAGTCATGACCTTCGCGCTTTGTTCCATCCATTTGACCGTGGAAGGTGCCAGATTGCCCGCCTTTAGCCTCTCAGCGGCATCGGCCATGAATTCCCGGCGTAAGTAGCCAACGGTCTTGCTGACCTTGGCTGGCGCGGGGAGAGGGCTGTTAGCGTGCAATCCGTCAAAAAACGAATCGCGGGCTTCGTAGGGACTACCTACGACGGCCCGTTCTGTCCGGAAAGCACTTTCCACAACCGCACGCTTCAGCATGTCCGCTAGGGCACGAATTTTTGTGTCCTCAACCCCATCGGTGGAGATTCCTTCCGCTTCCATCGCCTTGCGCGTCCTTGCCAGCCAGTCGATTTCTTGGTAGCAGTGAGGCGATCCTTCAAGTGCGACCAAATCGACTCTTGCGTCGTCCAGCTTCTCCTCGCGCGTGACCGGATCGGATTCCCAAGAACGGCGCTCGGTTTCCTGTTTTTCGTGGGTGATAAACGCTCGAATTATGAAATCCCGAAGCTCGATTTCCGAAAGGTTCGCAAATATCCTTTTCGCCGGAGAACCACCATTTGCAGAGTGTGCAAAACCGGGAGCGGACTGCTTCAATTCGCGGCGTTTGACCTCAAATTCTAAATCCAATTCCAAAGCAACTGTCATTGCGAGACGGTTTGCCGTGGCGAGGTTGCCAGTATTCAGGGCCTTCCTGATTTCCTGTCTCTGACCGTAGTATGGCGTTCCAACGAGATCCGCAGGGATGCGTTTACGGTAGTAGTATCGGCCATCCCTTTTGAGGATGTGGGGGTGTTTCGGCATGGGGTTCGATGAGGATTGTGTCCCACCGTTGTGTCCCATTTTGGCCTCTCCCTTCCTTTGTTTCATAAGGATCCCAGTGTTTTCAAGGGTTTCTTGAAGCAATGGCGGACAGGGAGGGATTCGAACCCTCGGTAACATTGCTGCTACACACGCTTTCCAAGCGTGCTCATTCGACCACTCTGACACCTGCCCTTGGAGGGCGGGACGCTAGGAACTCGATCGGGACTTGGCAACCCCTTTTTGAAATCTTTGAAAATCAACCGCCGCGATCATGCGTCCTCCACCCGGGCGAGGATCCAGAGGAGGTCGGAAAGGCGGTTGAAAAACAATCTCACGACTTCCGGCACGGGTTCGCCGGATTCGTGCAAAACAAGCACGGCGCGCTCGGCACGGCGGGCGACGGAGCGCGAATAATCGAGGCCGGCGCGGGCCAGCGAGCCTTCGGCGCCGGGCCGGGCCCAGCTGGTGAAGCGGACGCCGCGCTTCTCGTAGTCGTGGGCGGTGGTGGTGACCCATTCCAGATCCTCCGGGCTGAGGTAGGCGTATTTTTTCTCCAAATACTTCTGTTCGTCTTCCGGCAGCGTCGCGAGCTGGCCCATCAGGCCGACGAGACGCGACTGGATGCCGTCGATGATGGTGACGATGTCCGCCTGTCCTTCCGCCGCGCGGGCGAGGCCGAGGGCGGCGTTGAGCTCATCGACGGAGCCGAGGGCTTTGACGCGGAGGGAGGTTTTCGCGATGCGTTTGGAAAACATCAAATCTGTTTCCCCCTGATCGCCGCGGCCTGAAATAATGCTCATGCGCGGAGGTTAGCAGTGGAAAATTTCATGTCCATCCGAGTTCATCCGTGTTTTCTCCGGGGTGTCCATGAAACTCGCGAAACTCGGCGACGGCCCTGAAATTTTCCACACCATCCAAGGCGAAGGCGTCTCGGCCGGC
>JBEDKU010000410.1:0-4456 GCA_041172045.1 Verrucomicrobiota bacterium
GTCTTGAGCCACGCGTTGCCGCGGGCGATAGACTGGCGCATTTCTTGTTTGAGCGACTCGTAGCGGCTCGGGGGCTTGTCGGCGGCGCTGCCGATGGCGGTGCCGAGGATGATGAGCGTGGACAGCAGTTTCATGGTTTTGGGAGAGCTTTGGGGTTCGGGTAGGGAGCGATGATGACGGTCACATGGGTTCCTTGGGGGGGAACGCGCTTGGGGAAGGGGGTCCAGACGGTGTCGTCACTGTTGTCTTCGCCAGGGTAGTTGAGAAGGGCCTCCATCGACAGGAAAATGGCGGCGACATCGCCGCTGGCCTCCGCCGCGAAACTGGTTTCGTTGAAAACGGAGCCGCCGTAAACCCAAGGTCCGGCGGGCATCGCGCTGGTTTTCACCGCGTGCTGGATCCACTCGTTCACGGGCACGCGGCGGACCTTGCCCTCGGCGTCGGACCATTCCACGTCGATGGTCACGCGGGCGGCGGCTTTGATTTCGGCCGGGACCTCGGGGAAATTGCCGGAGGTGCCGCCGGTTTCGTTCGGCAGTGGATAGAGTTCCTTGGACGCGGTGTAGCGCAGCAGGGTGAACGCGAGATTCAGTTGGGTGGGCGAGATTTCCGTGGACAGCAGCGCTTCGTGGACCTTGCCGTTCTGATGGACGATCAGGAATTCCAGCAGGCCTTCGGTCATGTTCACCCTCGTCGGGAACCGGATTTCACGGGATTTCTCGTCGAACACCACCCCGCCGATCTGGTAGCGCGTGGCATCGAGTTTTTTCACCGCCGGCGTGACGGGTTCGACCGCTTGGTCGGGCGCGGGCAGGGAAACGGGCTCGACGGGCGACTGGTCTTGCGCCAGCGCGAGCGATGTGCAGATCGGAACGAGGATGAGGAAACGGGGGAGCATGATGGCGTGGGGAAACGTTCGAGGACTCGGGAAACTTAGAACAAAATCACGGCTTCACCGGTTTTTTCAACGGCTGGTTCATCGCGGCCGCGAATTCGTTCCAACAAAGCCGCGTGATGCGGAAATTGAGCGCGGCCTGCGGGTCCTCGCCCCCGGCCAGTGGGGCTGGCGGTGTGAAGGCGGTGGCGCGGCCGAGATGACTCTGAACCAACCGGAAAACCGTCTTGAGCACCTCCAGTCGAAGCGCCTCGGTGGTTTCCACAGTGAAGGACGACACCTCCGTGGCGGTGGATTTTGCGTCCGGTCCGGCGAGCCAAAGTGCGACGGGCGTCGGGCTCTTGGCCGCGCTGTTGGTCTTTCCCATGGTGACCATCGCCTTCACTTTGACGATGCCCGCCGACGCCCGTTCCAGATCGCGGGCGACGCCGTTCAGCACGGGAGTGAGCGCTTTCGCGAGTTTTTTCCCGGCGCCGGCGTGCAGGGTGATCGCGATGGCGGTCTCGGGCTTTAAATTCCAGTCGGGCAAGGTCGCCCGCAGCCGGGTGATCGCGGCAGTCGCGGTGGCGGCCTGCGCGTCATCCGGCTTGGTGAGATCGAGCACCCGCTCCCACGCCAGCAGCGCCCGCCGCGGCTCGCTTTTTTCCTCAAGCGCCGTCGCCAGTTCGATGAGATGGGCGGCTCCTTGCGGGGTGAGTTCGCCATAGCTTTGCAAGGTCATCGGCGCGGACAGGTCGCCCACGTCGATCGGCTGCTTCTGCTCCACGATCGGCGCGGGTGGCTCCGGTTTCTTGACGGCCGGCGGCACGGAAATCGCGTCATCCACCCGGTCGGTCCGGGGCAGCGACGATTCCACCTTGACCCGGATTTCCTCCAGCCGGGCCTCGGTCGGCGGCGTCATGAAATCCATCTGCCGCGTGTTCCGCCACCACACGCCGCCGACGACCGCCAGGACGAGCAGGATGACCACTGTGATGGGAACGCGCACGCCCGCAACGTGGCCCGGTCTCTGCCGCCGGGAAAGCGGAAACCACACCCGTTTTCAAAACAAAACACCCCGCTCGGCGAACCGGGCGGGGTGTTTTGGGGAAATGATCTCCAGGGATCAGTTGTTGCCGGCGCTCTTCACGAGGAGAGCGCGCTTGCCGACGCGTTCGCGGAGATAATGAAGTTTCGCACGACGGACTTTGCCGCGGTTGGTGACTTCGATTTTCGCGATCCGGGGAGTGTGCAGCGGGAATACCCGTTCCACGCCTTCGCCGTAGGAAATCTTGCGCACGGTGAAAGCGGCGTTCACGCCGGATCCTCCGCGAGCCAGCACGATGCCGGCAAAAATCTGGATACGCTCTTTGCCGCCTTCAACAACCCGGCAATGCACCTTCACGGTGTCACCGACGTTGAACTCGGCGACGTCTTGCTTCAATTGCTCTGACTCGATCTTCTTAATGATGTGCATGGGGTCCTCCTTCGCGGAAAATGAATGTGCTGCCTGCGTGGTCGTGGCCGTGTGCCCTGACGCGCGGGGCGGGAGAGCTAGAGGATCCATTTTCCAATTGCAACCGCGAAATTGATCGAAATTTAATGTTTTCCATAAACCGCCGCGGGATCGAACGACTTTTCACCGCCCGTCATCTCCAATTTCGACGTTTCCGCCACCACCTTGCGGTAAAAACACGAGTTCCGCCCGGTGTGGCAGGCCCCCGCGCCGATCTGCTCGACCATCAGCACCAGCGCGTCCTGATCGCAGTCCGTCCGGATTTCCACAATCCGCTGGATGTGGCCCGAGGTCGCGCCCTTGTGCCAGAATTCCTGCCGCGACCGCGACCAGTAAACCGCCTCGCCGATCTCCAGCGTCCGCCGCAGCGACTCCTCGTTCATGTAGGCGAGCATCAGCGGCTCGTTGGTCGTCGCGTCCATCGCCATAGCCGGGATCAAGCCGTCCGCGTCGAATTTCGGGGAAAAATCCGCGCCTTCCTCCACCTCCGCCTTGCCGCCCCGCGGGGCGAATCCGTTTTGCGTATCCATGAGCGGACCGTGAAACGGGCCTCGGACCCTGTCCAGCCCGCATTACTCGGAAGACCGCGCCCGAATTCGGCATGAATACCGCTTCCCAAGCCTGAATTCTAGCAATACTGCCCTCTCGAAAAATGAGTTTTTTCCCCCAACCTCGCCGGATAACCGGCTTCTCCAGAACGAGTGCTCTTCTGGCGGCTTTGCTGCTGTTTCTGGCCGTCATGCTGTTTCTGAGCGAACAGCAACGTTCGAGGCAGACGGGGAAAATTGCGGACTACGAGCAGCGCGAACAGTGGAACCAGATTGACTTGGAGCTAGCGGGATTGCGCATTCCCTATGAGGTCATTCTCTATGACAACAAACATTACCGCTCGGTCTATGCCGACCGGGCAAAGCAATGCAAGGAACAGGGAGTCCTGACGATTTCTTCTTACTCCTCGGTTCTTCGAGACCAGAATCTCGAGAATCCGGTGTTTCCGTCGCCGGAAGACCCGGATTCGGAAGACCGGGCTTGGACCATCTGTGGGAACGATGCTTTTGAACTCTGCGGACTCAATGCCTACCTGAAAGTATGCAATATAGTCCTGAGCTCGCGTGAGCCAATGGACAACCCTTTATCCAAGTCCATCCGCAACAAGGACGAACGCGTGCTGGCGGTGATCCGTCTCCATGTCGGACGGGCTCTCAAATCGAAGAATCGGGACATTGCCCTGGCGAGTTGCAAGGTGTGGCTCGCGTTTTTTCAGCCGACCGCCGATGTCACCTCGCGTCTGACGGAACTCGTCGGTGGGTCGAACCGGAGTCGATACACGTCTTCATCGCAGGAGCCATATGAGGATTATTCAGAAGATGCGATAGAGGCCGTCAAACTAATCGATCAATACTCCCTGGCGATTCCCTACCCGGATGACGTTAAAACCGGTCGGGCTTTCAAGGAGTCGATTCGACCTTGAGTTGAAATAATTGTTTCTCGGTGACAATGGCGTATTCATCCTCCGCTGATTGGGAAGGAGAGGATTTTGAAACGAATGCGGCCTCGCGGTGATCGAGCACCGCGAGGCCTTTCTCGACGGAATCCCTTGCGGCGATGGCGCGGAAGCGTGTTTCGGAGTCGAATTCCACGATGCTGATGGTTAGGCCGGCCTGTCCAGCAGCTGGGAACACTCAAAGAATCTCCGCGATGAAGTTTTCCTTCTCGAAGATGGAAAACGCCTCGGGCTCCCCGCGGTGCCGAGGAAATGCGGCGGGATGCCGAGCTGGTTGTGGATGGTCACGGCGATCTCGCGGAAGGCGAGCCGCTAGATCAAACCTGAGGAAATCACCCGAGTCCCCGGTTTCCTCGAAGACCTGTCCGAAATCCGCCGCGAACTCGCCAACGACCGCTGCGAACGCGCCAATCTCATCACCGATCCCAAACACCAGCCTGAAATCGAATCGATGCGCAGGAAGCTGCCGCATGTCATGCAGCGCACCGGGACCCCTTCGTCGAAGCCTTCGCCCACCGCGATAACAAGGAACTCGTCTACACTTTGATTGAAAAAGTAAAAC
>JBEDKU010000411.1:0-2729 GCA_041172045.1 Verrucomicrobiota bacterium
CCCGCCTGTTCAACGGCGTCTTATTTATGAGCAATAGCGATTTCGGACTTATCGGTCTGGCCGTCATGGGCCAGAATCTCGTTCTCAACGTGGAATCCCGCGGGTTCCAGGTCTCGGTTTACAACCGCACCACTTCCGTGACCGACGAATTCGTCGCGAAACACCCGGACAAAAAACTCGTCGGCGCCAAGTCGCTCGAAGACTTCGTCCAGTCCCTCGCTTCGCCGCGGAAAGTCATGATCATGGTGAAAGCCGGTGGTCCGGTGGACGCCGTCATCGAGTCGCTCATCCCGCTGCTCGACAAGGGCGACATCATCATCGACGGCGGAAACTCGCTCTACACCGACACCGAGCGCCGCGACAAGTGGCTCGGCGATCTTGGCTTCCGCTTCATCGGTGCCGGCGTCTCCGGCGGTGAGGAAGGCGCGCGCAAAGGCCCGTCCATCATGCCTGGCGGCCCGGCCTCCACGTGGGAGGTGATGAAGCCGATCTTCGAATCCATCGCCGCCAAGGCCGAGGGCGAGCCCTGCGTCTTCCACATCGGACCCGGCGGTGCCGGCCACTACGTGAAGATGATCCACAACGGCATCGAATACGGCGACATGCAGCTCATCTGCGAGGCCTATAACATTTTCAAAGCCGCCGGCTTCACCCCGGACGAACTGGCCGAAGTCTTCACCGACTGGAACGACGGCGACCTCGAAAGCTACCTCATCCAGATCACCGCCGAGATCTTCAAACAGAAGGACAAAAAGACCAAGAAGCCGCTCGTCGATCTGATCCTCGACACCGCCGGCCAGAAGGGCACCGGCAAGTGGACGCTTATCAACGCCATCGAAAACGCCGTCGTCGTCTCCACCATCAACGCCGCCGTGGAAGCCCGCATCCTGTCCTCGATGAAGGACAAGCGCGTCGCCGCCAGCAAGATCCTCCAAGGACCGAAGCCCGAGATCGACGTGAAAAAGAAGAAGCTCGTGAAAAAAGTCCACGACGCGCTCTACGCCTCCAAGATCATTTCCTACGCTCAGGGACTCGACCTCATCACCGCCATGGGCGCTGAAAAAGGCTGGGACCTCGATCTCGCGAAAATCGCCGCCATCTGGCGCGGCGGTTGCATCATCCGCGCCCGCTTCCTCAACGACATCACCCAAGCCTATCGCACGAATCCAAAGTTGGAAAACCTCATGCTCGCTCCGTTCTTCACGGACCTGCTTAACGGGTTCCAGGAAAACTGGCGTGAAGTGATTTCCATCGCCACGCTCGCCGGCATCCCGGTCCCCGCGTTCTCGGCATCGCTCGGTTACTACGACAGTTATCGTAGCGCCGTGCTTCCCGCGAACCTGCTGCAAGCGCAGCGCGACTTCTTCGGTGCCCACACCTACGAGCGCACCGACAAGAAGCGCGGCGAAATGTTCCACACCGACTGGCCCGATGTCATCGGCTGATTGATGTAGGCATTCCTGCCTGCTTCTTTGAATTCCACAGCGGGCTTCCTCACCGGAGCCCGCTGTTTCCCTTTGATTCTCTATCCAATCCACCGATGAAATCCTATCAACTCATCTGTTTTGTCTCCGCGATTCTTTGCGCCGCCTCCCGGGCCATGCCGCCGGTGCTGTCACTCGCCCAGGTCGCGCTTCAGAAGCTCGACGCCGACATCAGGCCCGACCACTACGACATCGCCCGCGCCGATCTGGATGCCGACGGCAAGGGCGACGTGCTCGCCCTGATGAACGGGAAAAGCGGCTACTGCGGTTCCGGCGGTTGCACGCTTTTCATCCTCAAAGGCGCGGGCAAGGGCTTCACCAGCCTCGGCTCCGTGAAAGTCGTCAACGCACCGATCTATCTCAGGAAAAACACGACCAACGGCTTCCGCGACCTGCTCGCCACCGTCCGCGGCGGCGGGGCCACGCCGGGGCTTTCCAGTCTGACGTTCGACGGCAAAAGTTATCCGCCCGGCGCGGGCGAGGCAACGGCCACCCTTCAGGCCGATGACGAAGTCCTCTTTGCCGAGCCGGCTCCACCTTTCGACCAAACCGCCATTCTCCAAGGAATCAGCTTCAAAGTCACCAGCCCCAACCTCAAACCCGCCAACACCGTCACCATCACGCCCACCGGTCTTGAGGAGGACAACCGACCCGTCACCATCGAGATCATCGGCACCGTCACCCGCGTCGAAACGGGCGACATCAACGTGGACGGCTCGCCGGAAATCTACATTTACGCCCGGGACGGCGATGGCTCCAGCCTGCTCGCCTACAGCGCGAACCGTAAAAAATCCCTCAGTCAGATTTTCCTGCCCGACCTCAAGGACGACGAAAAAAACGTCGTTGGCTACCGCGGACACGACGAGTTCGCCGTGGTGGAAAACAGCCTCGCCCGCCGATTCCCCGTTTTCCCTCAAGACGAGGCGGAAACCAAACCCACCGGCAAAATGCGCCAGCTCCAATACACGCTCCACCCGGGCGAGGCCGGCTGGGTGCTGAAAGTCGAAAACAGCAGCGAGTTCTAACGATCCGCTCCGATGCAAGCCTCCGGCATCCCGACTTGCGCCCTTGCGGCCGTCTGCCTGCTCATGGCGGCGTCCTGCAGGCCGCTGGCCACGGGGCCGGGCAAGCCATCGACGCGCTTGTCGGATTTGAAAGGCGCTCTCACGGCAGGGAACCGCGAGGCCGCGTTTGCGGACCGGACCCAGACCAAGACGGTTGATGGCGTGACCGTTTCCGCGTGCC
>JBEDKU010000412.1:0-2859 GCA_041172045.1 Verrucomicrobiota bacterium
ACCAAGACCCTCATCAGCGGCCCGTCCAATTCCCCCGAACAAGGCGGCCTCGTCATGGGGCCCAGCATGGACCATCAGATCATCCGCTCCCTTTTCAAAATCACCGTCGAGGCCGCCGCCGCGCTCAAGACCGACCAGAAATTCGCCGCCAAACTCACGGAAATGGCCCCGCGCATCTCTCCCAACCGCATCGGCAAACACGGCCAGCTCCAAGAGTGGATGGACGACCGCGACGACCCGAACAACAAGCATCGCCACGTCTCCCACCTCTGGGCGGTCTACCCGGGCACCGACATCACCTCGCGCGACGCCGATTTCTTCAAGGCCGCCCGCCAGTCCCTGATCCATCGGGGAGACGCCGCCACCGGCTGGAGCATGGGATGGAAAATCAACCTCTGGGCCCGCTTCCTCGACGGCGACCACGCCTATCTGATTCTGCGCAACCTGCTCCAGCCTGTCGGCGGCAAGGAGAGCTTCCACAGCGGCGGCGGCATGTATCCGAACCTCTTCGACGCCCATCCGCCCTTCCAGATCGACGGCAACTTCGGCGCGGCGGCCGGTATCGCGGAAATGCTCCTGCAATCCCACCTTCGCGATGAAAACGGTGACTTCATCCTGCAAATCCTGCCCGCCCTCCCCTCCAACTGGCCCACCGGCGGCATCAAGGGCCTCCGCGCCCGCGGCGGATTCGAGGTCGATCTCACCTGGAAGGATGGCAAGCCCGTCACCGTCACCCTCCGCAGCGCCAAAGGCGGCACCGCCGTTCTCAGTCACGGCACCGACACCCGCAAGATCACCGTCGCACCGGGCGCAAGCCAACAGGTCGGCGATTGGAAGCCCTGAAGATTTCCCCCGGTCAACCGAGGTAATGGACCCGCCCCGGCGGCTTGAGCGAACGCACGCGCTACCGGTCCATGATGTGGGCGCGGGAACGCAAAATCTCCGAAAAAATGCGCAAAGTCGTCTGGAGCTTCCGCCGGTCCGCGCCGATGATTTGCTAAAATCCCAAAGTGTCATTCTCCTCGTCGTTCACTGATCCTGTCACTAAGACCGTTGGGTCACGATCTTCGGATTTTTGACCTCCGCCCTTGAATCACCGCTCCATGAAAAACCCTCCCACGCCACGAAAATGGCGGCTTCCCGGTAGTGTCCGTGCGATCATCGCCGCACTCGTGACCGGCACTCCCACCCATGCCGCGCCGCCTTCCGGTGCCGGCTGGGATCTCGCGTGGAATGATGAGTTCAATGGCACCAGCATGGACACCTCCAAGTGGAACCACTGGCTGGCTGGCCCCCGCCGCGATGCGGTGAACTCCCCCAGCGCGGTCGCCGTGGGCGATGGCAAACTGACCATTTCCACTTACACCCTCGGCGGCACCCACTACACCGGGATGATCGCCACCCATAACACCTATCTCTACACCTACGGCTACGTCGAAGCCCGCATCAACTATGACAGCACCCCCGGCATGTGGTCCGCCTTCTGGATGCAGTCGCCCACCATGGGCAACCCCATCGGCTCTCCCAACAGCGCCGGCACCGAGATCGACATCTGCGAGCACCGCAAGGTGGACGGCAGCGGCGTGAACCGCGACGGCAACATCGGCGGCGTGATTCACTGGGACGGCTACGGCACTGCCCATCGCAGCCACGGTTATGACTCGGGAAATCTCGGCCTTGGCACCGGCTACCACATCTACGGCATGGAGTGGACACCCACCCAACAGAAATTCTACATCAACGGCATCCTGCGCTGGACGATCAACAACAACGCCGCCAACTCGCCGGTATCCCAGCGCAGCGAGTTCATCATCCTCAGCAGCGAGGTGGAGGACGGCGGTTGGTCCAGCACGGTTCCCGTCGGCGGCTACGGCACGCTCGCCACCACCACCACGAAAATGGAGGTTGATTACGTCCGCGTTTACCGCCGCGCGGAAACCGTGGTGAACGGGGATTTCGAAGGAAAAATCGGCCCCTTCAGCGCCGCCAACCAGGCCACCTGGTCCGCCACCGGAGGACGCACGGCGCCCGCCGCCGCGAAACTCGCGCCCACCAGCTCCGCCGGAGCCACCGTCTCCCAAACCGTCCGCGGCCTGCTGCCGGGAACCGGCTACACGGTCACCGCCTGGGGCAACGCGGGGACCACCTCGCCCTCGCTCGCAGTCGGCGCGAACAACCATGGAAACGCCGAGGTTTCCCAGACCTTGAGCACCTCGTCCCACACCAAGGCCACCGTCCCCTTCACCACCGGCACCACCCATCGTACCGCCTCGGTCTTCGCCAAATCCAACAACTCCGGCTCGCTCGCCTACGCCGATGATTTCCTCCTCCGCCGCCACGCAACCGTCAACAACGGCCAACTCGAAAACGCCGAATCCGATGCATGGAACAGCGTCTACGGCGGTGCCGTCGTCTCCGGCGACTCCACCTACGATGGCGAATCTGCCTGGAAAATCCCCGCCAGCGGCTCAAGCGCGGGCGTCGAACAGGAAATCGTCGGCCTCTCTCCCGGCACCCTCTATCGCCTCAGCGCCTGGACCACCAACGGCAGTGCCGGCCTCACCTTCGGTACCAAAAACCACGGAGCCAGCCAAGTCACCAGCACGGTTGCTTCCAACAGTTGGAGCCACGCCACCGTGAACTTCACCACCGGCGCGGCCAACACCAGCGCCAGCATCTTCGCCTTCCGCTCCAGCAGCACGCAGACGGCCTATGCCGATTCCTTCTTCCTCTATCAGCCACTTGCCGCTCCGTGGGTCACCCAGGATGTTTCCAGTTCCGGACTCTCAGGCATCGCCGGCCGCCTCGGTGGAAAATTCGTCCTTCAGGCAGGCGGAAACAACCTCGGCGGCACCGCCG
>JBEDKU010000413.1:0-5086 GCA_041172045.1 Verrucomicrobiota bacterium
CCTGGCTGACAAAGATTTTTTCGACCCCCGGGTAATCCTCCTGCCAGTCCGCGATCAGGGATGCGAAGCCGCTGGCGTGTTGGAAGGCGTTGTTCTCGTCGCTCTCGCCCTGGTAGAAAAAGATGCCGCGGATCTTGTCGGCGACGTTGGCTTGAATGGCGCGGTAGCGTAGGCGGTTGTAAACGCGGTAGGTGGTGGTTCCGCTGTCGGCGAGGGTGTTCGGGTTGGCATCGTCGCGTTGGAGTTTGGTGATGTTATACGCGGCGCGGGAGCCGTTCAGGATGGCGACGGGGATGCCATAGGTGTCAACGATTTTGCGGCCCACGACGAGCGGCCATTGACCGATGCCGGCGGGGAATTCCATGTAGGCGTCACCGTCCGCCTCGGTCCAGAACGCCGAGGCCTGGGTGAAGTTGGAAAAGTCGCTGTTCATTCCGAAGGTGCGGATCCACGGGGAAAGGTAAGCATCCGAGCTGCCGGAAAACTGCCTCGCTTCGCTGTTCGACTGGCCATACCAGAGGTAAACATCGCCAGCCGTGACGTCGCGGACGCTGCGGACGAGACTAAGGGTGGCGCCTTGTTTTAGATAGAGTTCGACGGTGAAAGATGCGAGCTCGGCGGGGATTTGCGGATTGAAGGAGAAGCTGGCGCTGCCGCCCGCATAGGTGAGTGCCTGTTCCGCATCAGTGCCGTAGGGAACGCCGTTGCGGAGGATTCTCAGAACGGCCTTGTCGTATCCGCCGATGGTTTCAGTTCCGGAAACGGGGACGGTGGCGAGGTTGGTGGAAGTGTTGCGCGGGGTGATCTGTTGGATCTTCGGAACCGCGGTGAATGTGACATTGAAAATCTTCGGTCGTACGAGGATGACAAGCTTGCGAGAGGTGTAGGTGGCGGTGTTCGCTGCCAGAGTCCAGTCGGGATGGGTGCCAGTGGAGTTTCCGATGCCGACGTCGTCGTTGGCAGCATCTCCCGTTGCCCAGCGGTTGTAGGCGAGAGCGACTTGTCTGCCGGCGGGATTGTGGATTTGGAAGCTGCCGTAACCCGAGGCGGTGCCTCCGATGGTATCGCCCCAATCGTTGGTCGTGGAGCTGGCGGCGTATACCCCCTGGGCATTTGCAGGACTGTGGGTGTGATGCCAAAATTCGATCTGGCCGCGGTCAAAGGAACCGGATTGGACGCTGCCGACATTGGAGTAAACTTCCAGGTTGTTGACGCTTTGCTGGTATGTCACCGGATTATTCACTGCATGAGGCAGGCCGGTCTGTGTCACCGAGGTGGTGAAGGCGTCCATCGAGGTGTAAACCCAGGTGGTCCCGGAAATGTTGGACAATTCGAGGTAATAGGCGACGCGGTCAAACCCGCCGGGAGCTGCGGTTGCGCTGTTGTTCACGGTATAGGGAACAGCGGTCGCTCCCTGAAACGCACCGTTCAAGGGAAGATCGAGTTCGTATGCGATGTGATAATCTGCGGAGGAAGGCACATTGCTGAAAACGTCTGCGGAGGCAGTTGTGGCAAAGCAGGCCATCGCCATCCCTGTGACCCACATGGGGATTCGAGAAGGGCGGGTTCCCAAGCAGCTGGTCGGAAAAGTGGTCACTTTGGTTTTGGGTTCTTCAGGAAATCGACTGATTTAGCACGTGATATGTCAGCCAATGTGACATTCCCGGGCAATTTCGCAATCACTATTTCGGCGGATTGTCGCGTGGAAGGTCGAGCCGGATCAATGGTTTCGCTTGGCAGCAGTCGGCCGGTTGAATCGGTGATTCACCGACTCTGCTGCCACAGTTGCCGCTTCTGCGGAAATGACCTGAAGCGGTTGCACGAAGAAGCGGAATCGTAGTTCTCTGGTTGCCAGTGCGATTTGCGGGCCGGGGATCTGCCGGGGGTATCCAAACCGATAGCCGGCCCCACGGAGCCCAGGGAGCCTGGGGCGTGGGGTACCGGAACCTCATGGCTCCGCGACGCGCAGTTTCGCGATCAGGAATTGAACCGGGTCGGGATACGTCACTCCGGTCGCGCCGGGATACATGAGGTGGCTCTCCACGCCGATTGACTTGAGCTTTTCCTCAAGCTTCACGCCGAAGTTCGAGGTGTGGGTCGGGTCTTTTTGTTTTTTCCCGATTGCAGGGGCGACCGTGTAGTGGAGGAAAACCGGAGGATCGTCCGGCGTGACGAGCTCGTAAGGGGAATACTGTTTGATCCACGGCAGAATCTCCTCGCGGTGATCCAGAAACTGTTGGAAGGCGGAAATCTTCTTGGCCTTGTCGCCGTTGAAGCCGAACGCATGGCCGCCGTAGAGGCTGTTCGGAGTCCATTCCTTCATTTGTTGGGGGTCGAGCGAGGTTTGCGCGCCGAGCACGCCGACACAACGGAGGCGGGTGGATTCCCGGGCGATGGGATCGCTGCTTTTCGGGTCCGCCATCTCGTCGTGGAAGGCTAGCCAGAGACTGGAGCAGGCGCCGGCCGAACCGCCGGACGCGCCGATGCGGGTTTTGTCGATGTTCCACTCTTCCGCCTTACTGCGGACGAATTGCAGCGCTCGTGTGGCGTCTTCGAGCGGCCATTTCACGGGAGGCTTGATGCCGGCGGCGGTTGCTTCCGGGACAAAGCGGTAGTTGATGGAGACCACTGAAATCCCAGCGGCAAGATATTCTTTGATGCCAGTCACCTTGTTCTTGTCGTTTGATCTCCATGAGCCGCCGTGGATGAAAAAGACAAGGGGTGTGGGCTTGGATGACTTGGCCTTCCAGAAATCCATGACCTGTTTCGGATGGCTGCCGTAGGGAATTTCGGCCTGCGTCGGCGGGGTTTTGTCGGGTCTCTCGCCTTCGGGGAGCCAGAAGGGGGCGGGGTTGGCCTTTCCCTTCTTGGCTGGGGGCACCTCCTCGGCGGCCATGGCATTGAGCGGCATGGAGATGATTGCCGCGACCATCAGCCAGCGGGAGATCGGAGTGGAGTTTCTCATGTTCGTGATTTAGTTCGAGTTTTTCGGGAGAGCGGCCTTCCAGCCCGCGCTCAATTGGGCGGCGAGTTTTTTGACGATTTCCTGGTTGGCTGGAATGTTGGCGACATTGGTGTTTTCAAGCGGGTCCGCCTGGTGGTCGAAGAGTTCGGACGCGATTACTTTGGTGTGGTCTTTGCCGTTCACCCATTGGGTAAACCGGTATTGATCGGTGCGCATCGTGTAACCCATGATTTCTTTGCCCCTCCTGCCGCGTGGATATTGGCTGAACGCGGCGGATTTCCATGGACGGGATGGATCGTCGAACAGCGGCTTGAAGCTGAAGCCTTCCTGGTTCTCGGGTTTGGGCAGTCCGGCAAGATCCGCTAGAGACGGATAGATGTCGACGAACTCGACCAGGGCGGGAGTCGTTTTCCCGGCGTTCGTCATGCCCGGAACGGAAATGATCAGCGGGGCCCGCGTATCGTTTTCCACATTGGTGTGCTTCGCCCAGGCGGCGTGTTCGCCGAGTTTCCAGCCATGGTCGCCCCAGATCACGACGATGGTGTTCTCGCGGAGTTTCAATCGGTCAAGTTCGTCCAACAGCTTGCCGATCTGCGCGTCCACGAAACTGGTTGAGGCGAAGTAGCCTTGCTTGAGTTTACGCGCGTAAGCGTCTGGCAGAACCCTCTCCTTGGGCACTCCGTCATAGCCGTGGAGCTCGCCACCGCCCGAAACGGCGAAGGTGGGAACGTCCTTCTGTGGAAATGGATTCGGTGCGAGAGGGATGGTGTCCGGATTGTAGAGGTCCCAGTATTTCTTCGGGGCAATGAAAGGCAGGTGGGGTTTGATGAAGCCGACGGCGAGGAAAAACGGCTTCGGTTGATTCGCCACCTCGCCAAGGGCCGCGACCGCCATTGCTGACAATTCTCCGTCAAAAAGGTCGGTTTCCGGACCTTCGTAAACTTCGAACGCCGGTCCGCGGCCGTCGCCGTCATCTTTTTCCGCACCGTGGGGTGCATTTGGATTGGTGGACGGCACCGACCAAGACTCCTTGTCATCCAGTCCGGAGTGATAGATTTTTCCCAATCCCCGGGTGAGATAGCCGTTGTTCTTGAAATGCTGGGGAAGGGTGACCACGTCTGGCAGTGCTTTGCGAAAATGGGTGCTGAGATTCCATACCCGGGTCGTGTCCGGCCGACAGCCGGTTAGCATGCTTGTCCGTGATGGTGAGCACACCGCCTGTTGGCAGTAGGCGCGTCCGAAGATCAAGCCCGCCTTGGCCACCCGGTCGATGTTCGGAGTCTTCGCCGCGGTATCCCCGTAGCAGCCGATTTCGGGGCGGAGATCGTCGATGGCGATGAACAGAATGTTTGGCCGCCTGGTGATGGCCTCGTTGGCTGCCCGGGTGGGCACGGGGCTGATGCAACAGAGCGCGGAGAAGATGACTAGGAAATTGGTTTGATGGGGATGTTTCATGATTTCTGATCACTTGGGGACGCCGCACAATTTCTTGAAGGTGTACGAACCTTGATTTGAAATATGGATTAGCTCGTGCTAATTTTCAAGCGCTAACATGCTTTGGGGATGAAAATGTATGAGGCCATTCGAGATGAATCGAAGGAATGCCGCAGGATTTTCCCTCGCTATTTGAAACGGGTGCCTACGATCGGTGCCGAAGGTAGGGCTGGTCGAAAACCTGATAAAGTCAATCCCCGGCGTTTCAAATCGCGAGTCCGAGTCAGATTCGGACCTTTTGGGAATCGAGTCTGTTGCGGCGGTCCATCTGATTTATCCTACGATTTATCCCGTGCTTGCTATCGTGCGGCAACCCGTCTTGAGTAACCGGCGCATCCATGGTCACTCAAGCACAGATCGCCGCCAAGCTGGGGGTTTCCCGCCAACTGGTTACCTTCGCACTCGCCGGCTATCCCCAGGTTGCCAAGGAATCGAGAGAGCGGATCGTCGCGGCCGCTTTGGAAATGGGATATCGCCCGAATCCTCACGCGCGGGCTCTGCGATTTAAAAAAACGGGCATCATTGCTCTCTGGATTCCCGATCAGATTTCCACTCACTACACTCACGTGGCACGGGAATTGAGTCGCTTGGTGAAAGCCTCCGGGCACGAATTGATCATTTCCGAAG
>JBEDKU010000414.1:0-3204 GCA_041172045.1 Verrucomicrobiota bacterium
GCCACCGCCCATCCGGAGCCATGCGCCGAAACCGACGGTCTGGAACCACGGTGAGTGGCTTGAATCCGGCGTTTTACTCACCGACTTGTGCTTGCCTTGATTTCGCGGGCATGTTTGCTGCTCGTTCGCGAAAGCCGATCCTGCGGCTTGTCCCCATCCCCGCCTTTGCCCACCCATGTCACGCAAAACCAAGATCATCCTCACCCTCGGCCCCGCCACTGAATCCGAAGAAATGATCGGCCGGCTCATCGACGCGGGGGCCAATGTTTTCAGGCTCAACATGAGCCACGCCAAACACGAGTGGGCCGCCGAGATGACCAAGCGCGTCCGCCGCCAGGCGGAATCCCGCAAAGTCCACATCGCCGTGCTCTTCGACCTCACCGGCCCGTCGATCCGCACCGGGGACTTGGAAAAACCCTACAATTTATTGGAAGGCGACGTGGTGGAATTCCGCAAGGCCACCGCCGACGCCACCACCCCGATTTCCACCACCGTCAACTACGACGGCCTGATGGGCGACGTCACCGTCGGAAACACGCTCGTCGTGGACAACGGCGCGCTGTTGATGCGCATCGACGTGGTCGAAGAAGACCGGATTCTCTGCCATGTGACCACGCCCGGCAGCATGGGCTCGCGCCGCCATATCAATCTTCCCGGCGTCCGCCTGAACCTCCCCGCCCTCACGCAAAAGGACCACAAGGATCTCGCGCTCGCCGTCGAGTGCCGCGCCGACTACATCGCCGGCTCCTTCGTCCGCGACTCCGCCCACGTCCGTGAGCTGCGCGAAGCCATGAAAGCCCTCGAAGGCGAGGCACAAATCGTCGCCAAGGTCGAGGACCAGGAAGCCATCCGCAACATCGACGCCATCATCAACGAGGCGGATGTCATCATGGTCGCCCGCGGTGACCTCGGCACCGAAGTCGAGTTCGAAGAACTGCCCATCCTCCAGCGCCGCATCATCAAGCGCTGCCACGAACTCGGCACCCGCGTCATCGTCGCCACCCAGCTCCTGGAATCGATGATCACCAACCCCACGCCCACCCGCGCCGAGGTCACCGACGTGATGAACGCCGCCTACGAAGAGGCCGACTGCCTGATGCTGTCAGGTGAAACCTCGGTGGGCCGTTATCCCGAGCGCTGTGTCGATGCGCTCGTCCGCATTTCCTCCCGCATCGAGCGCTCCGGCGGTCACGGCTTCGGCCAGAACGCGCTGCTCCGCGACGAGCGCCAGAAGACCGCCCGCGCGGCCGTCACTCTGGCGGACTCGCTGCCGGACGCCCGCCTCGTCGTGCTCACCCGCCGCGGCGTGCTGGCCAATCACGTGGCCATGTTGCGGCCGCGGACATCGGGATTTTATGCCTTCACGCCCACCGAGCGCGTCTGCCGCCAACTCGCCCTCACCCGCGGCGTTCGCTCGTTCAAGCTGCCCTTCGCCTCAAACATCGAGGAGACCATCCAGCGGGTGAGTGAAATGTTGCGGAAGGAGGATTTCGTGCGGCCGGGAACGCCCATCGTGATCGTGTCGGATATTCTTTCGGATCATTTCGCGGCGAATTCGATTTTGCTGCACCACGCGTGATCTGCAAAGAATGGGACTTAGAGGTCCCATAGGACTGATAAGACCCATATGAACCTTCTCCACGGCGACTGCCTCGAAGTACTGCCCACTTTACCCGCCGCGTCCATCGATCTGGTCGTCACCTCGCCACCTTACAACCTCGGCATCGCTTACAAGAGTTTCAAAGACACCGCGCCGCGTGAGGAGTTTCTCGGCTGGTGCCGCCAGTGGTCCGCCGAGGTGAAGCGCGTGATGACGGATGACGGCTCGTTTTTCCTCAACGTCGGCGCGTCGCCGGTCAATCCGTTGCTGCCCCACCAGCTCATCCTCGCCCTCACCGACGGCGCGGATCCGCTGTTCACCCTCCAGAACACCTTCCACTGGATCAAATCCATCACCATCGAGACCCGCGCGAACGACCAGATCAGCGCCGGTCATTTCAAGCCCATCAACTCGAAGCGCTTCGTCAACGACTGCCACGAGTATATTTTCCATCTTACGAAATCCGGCGATGTGCCGCTCGACCGCCGCGCGGCCGGGGTCCCCTATCAGGACAAGTCGAACATCGCCCGCTGGGGCCACACCGGCGGCTCGGACCTCCGCTGCCGCGGCAACAACTGGTTCATCCCCTACGAGACCATCCAGTCCCGCGACAAGGAGCGCCCGCATCCCGCGACCTTCCCCGTCGCGCTCGTCGAGCAATGCGTGCGCCTGCACGGCAAAGGGCCGGCAACCCGATTGCTAGATCCGTTTCTCGGCATCGGCACCTCCGCCATCGCCGCGCACCGCCAGCGGATTGAAAATTTCACCGGCATCGAGCTGGATGTCCATTATCTGAAAACCGCCCGCGAGCGCCTTGCCGAGGAGACCCACCGCCTCCCGGAAGAGCTTCCCTTCGGTTCGTGAGAAATCCTCTTCCATGAGGGGCGCGGATGCTTAGCCTCGCGTCAAAGCCGCCCGCAATGCCGACACTCTCCTTCGCCAATTTTTTCAAAGATCCAGCCTCATGGCAGATCATCGCCTCCGGTCAAGCGGAGGGCCATCTCACCAGCGTCGAGGGACCGGACGGAAAACCGGCGCTGCGGCTCGACTATGATTTCCACGGCAGCGGCGGCTTCGTGGTGGCGCGTAAGGAGGGCACCTTCGTGCTGCCGAAGACGTTCGATGTCGGGTTCTGCATGCGCGGCGAGGGCTTGCCGAACAACTTCGAGTTTAAAATCGCCGATCCGGCCGGGGCGAACGCGTGGCGCTACTTGAAAGAACATGCCGAGCTGCCGGCCGAATGGACCGCCGTGCGGATCCGCGAGCGGGACCTGCCCTTCGCCTGGGGACCGGCGGGCGGCGGCGCGCCCGGCGTGGTCGGCGCGGTCGAGCTGGTCATCGCCGCCGGACCGGGTGGCAGCGGCGGTGTTTGTTTCTCCGATCTATCACTGGAGGATCAGACACTGTATGCGCCGGCGGGCGTCAGCGCGTCGAGCCACCGACCTAACAATCCACCGGAGTCCGTCTTCGAAGCGGACGCGCCGAGCGGATGGCAGGCGGAGGACGGCGACCCCGCACCGCGCTGGTCGGTGGATTTCGGGCGCTTGGTGCGTTTCGGCGGACTGCTGATCCACTGGCCCTCGCCGACCCAGCCGCGAAGCTAC
>JBEDKU010000415.1:0-4394 GCA_041172045.1 Verrucomicrobiota bacterium
GTCCTGCGTTTCGCCCAGCCGCACAGGTCCGACGACCGGCTCTGGCGCGTCTGGCAGCGGGTGGAAACCGACCTCGCCCGCGCCTGGACGCTGGATGAACTCGCCGCAATCGCCTGCCTCAGCGGCGAACATTTGCGGCGTCTCTGCCGCAAGGAACTGGGTCGCAGCCCGATGCAGCAATTGACCCACCTCCGGCTCCATCGCGCCCGGCATCTGCTATCGATCACGGATGACAAGGTGGAGGTTATCGCCCGGGCGGTGGGTTTCGAAAGCGCGTTTACGTTTTCAAACACGTTCCTCAAATGGATCGGCTGGCGGCCGTCGGAGTTCCGGCGCTAGCGGATCGATGCCCATGGCTCGTCCATGCTCACATCCACCATGAACGGCCCGACCTGCGAGCCGGGTGATAGAATCGCGAGGATCACCGCGTCCTTGTCGCTGACATTGAAAGTGGCGTGAACGACGCCCGGCAACAGGTGCGCGACCTCGCCCAACTTGAGCAACCGCTTTTCCACGCCCACCCATTGCTCGACCTCGCCTTCGAGCACGTAAATCGCCTCCTCGAGCTCGGGGTGATGGTGGAAATCGTGGCCCTCGCCGGCGGGTAGCACGGCGCGGCAGATCTGCAGGTCCTTGGCGTTGGTGATTTCCGGGCGGCACATCCAGTGGTTCGTGCGGCCCTTGAAATCCTCCTTCATGGCTTCGGCTTCGGTGATGAATGGAGTTTTCATAAATTGGATCGGGCGACCATTTCGGTGAGAAGCGGACCCGCTTGCGAAATCAAGGTTTCCAGCGGCAGTCCGGTGTCGGCGAGCGCGTGGAGGGATAGGAAAACACCGCTGGCGCGCGCCTCATCATCCGCGATGCCGCAGAATCCGGTGACCGGGACGGACAGGCTCCGCGCCAGTCGGGCCAGTGCGACCGGGCCTTTTCCGCCGAGGCTCTGGTGGTCGATGGAACCCTCGCCGGTGATCACGTGATCCGCCGCCTTGATCCGGTTCTCCAAATCCAACAAACCCGCGAGCAAGTCGAATCCGGATATCAACCTGGCCCCCGCGAAATGCAGCAATCCGAACCCCAGGCCGCCCGCCGCACCGGCGCCTGGCAGATCTGCCGCCGCCTCACCGCCACTGACCGCTACCAGATGTGCGAGCGCCGCCTCCAAGGCGATCTGGTCCTGCGGCGAGGCCCCCTTCTGCGCGGAAAAAACCGCTGTCGCCCCGCGGGGCCCGAGCAGGGGATTGTCCACATCGCACGCGGCGATGATTTCCGGCAAAGTGACGCGGGAGCTGAAATCCACCTGCCTGATACCTGCCAGGCCGTCTCCGCCCGTGAAACCAACACCCAGCGCCGCCGCCATGCCATGGCCGCCGTCATTCGTCGCGCTACCGCCGAGACCGAGGATGATGCGCGTGACGGCGTGTTCGGAAATCGCGTGGGCGATTTGTAATCCCACGCCGCGCGTCGTGGCGTGCAGCGGATCGCGCTCGGATGGCTTCAGTCGCCACAAGCCCGCTGTCTCAGCCATCTCCAGAACCGCGGTCGGGCCTTGCTGCGTCATCGCCAGCACGTAGCGACTCTCGATCGCGCGGCCCAACGGATCGACCGCCGGGCAGGAAATCCATTTCCCTTCCAGCGTGGCGATCAGGGTTTCCATGAACCCCTCGCCGCCATCCGCGATCGGGCAGAGGTCCAGCACCGCATCGGGATGTCTCTGTCGGATTCCCGCCGCCATCGCCGCCGCCGCCGCGGGGGCGGAGAGCGACCCCTTGAATTTGTCCGGGGCGATCAGGTAGCGGCGCGGCATGGTGGAAATACGGCGCATCCCGGCGCGGATGTCGAACGAAATGGCGTCGATGCCGGCTTGGCCTTCTCTCGCAGTAACAAGCCGCCCCTACCCGATGCTGATGAAGTCGCAATGAAGCGAGCATCACCCCGGAACGTGGTTAGGAAATTGCTTCCGCGTGCTTGTCATGCCACTCGTGATAGACCTTCGGCGAGATTTCCGAGGGTTTGATCTCGGAGCGGCCGCCCCAGAATACGTTGGTGTAGGAAACGGGGATGCCGACCGACTCGAGGTGGCGGTCGATGGCGGCCTTGTGCTCGAGGACGCGGGCTTTTTCGGTGCCGTGCATGACGCCCATGATGTTGACGTCGCCGAAGCGCGGACCGCCTTCGCGCCAGTAGGCGTGGGTCATGCAGAAGTGGCGGCCGACCTCGCCGCCGGCTTCCATTTCACGGCCTTTCGGGACGGCCCAATGGAAAAGCCCGTTGAAGCGGGTGACGCGCTCGCCGGTGGCGGAGGGCTTGACGTGTTCGAGAAAGGTGGAGAAGCGGCCGATGACTTTTTTCGCGTTGAGCGTTTCGGCGACTTGGCAGAAGCGGTCGAGCGAGACGCCGGCGATTTCGGCGCGCTTGTCCCATGGGTTTTCTGAAATCTCGTCGACGGTGAGTTCTTCCTTGAGGGCGAGCAGGACGTCCCATTCCTCGGCGTCCAAATCGACGGCAGTGGTGGTCATCATGACGGCGGGTTCGTCGGATTTGTCGCCGGGTTCGAGGACTTTGCGGCGGGTGTGGCCGACGCCGAGGGCGAAGACGCCGTTGGCGGGCATGAGCAGATATTCGGTGGCTCCGGTGAGGCGGAGCAGGGAGGTGGCGTGTTCGTCGAGCGACTCGCCGACAGGGACCTTGAGGGTGGTCCAGAGGCGGTAGCCGGAGCCGGAAACCTCGCTGTCGGTGGAGCGGATGACGACGTGGCCGGAAAACGGGTCTTCCTTGGACATGAAATCGAAGGCGGCGTTGAGCTTTTCCTCAGGCACTTTCCAGGCGACCAGCGCGCCGTGGGCGAGCTTGGTGGAGAGCAGCGTCTGGCGGACGCGGCGGACGACTCCGGCCTCGACCATCGCGCGGATCCGCTCCAGCACGGTTTCAAGCGGTTGTCCGGACTTCTCGGCGATTAACTGGAAGGGCTGGCGCTGGAATCCGGCGATGAGGTCTTCGGAAACGGCCAGGATGGAGGCGTTGATGGGATCGGAGTGTTCGACGGGGACGGTGGAATTCATGAGTGGGAAAGTGGTGGGAGATCCGTGGTGATGCGCTGCCGGAATTGACCGATACTGCGCAGATCATGCGGAAGTGGCGGCGGCGAGTGCCTTTAGGTAGGTGAGGGCGGGCTCGCGATCAAGGATTCGTCCTTCGAGTTGCTCGGTTTGGATGGCTTCGAGGATTTCCTTGAAACGCGGGCCGGGTTTGAGGCCGAGTTGGATCAAATCCCGGCCGGTGACCAAGGGTGGCGGGATCAACGGCTCCGAGGCGAATTCCTCCGCCTTGGATTGGAGGAACTCGTAGTTGTCGGTGAAGCCGTTGGACGAGCCGCAATCGACGCGATGGAGCTCCATTTCCTGCGGGAACGTCGGCTCGGCCATGAAGCGCTTGAGCTTGGCGGTGCGCATCTGCTTCACGTTCATGAACTGCATGTGCCGCGCGACCATCGGCACGACGGCGGCGATGAGGTCGTTCGGGTAGCGCAGGCGGCGGAGGATGGCGTCGGCCATTTCCGCGCCCATCGCGTCGTGGCCGTTGAAGCGGATGCGGTCGTCGAAGGTCTGGCAGGGGGGCTTGGCGATGTCGTGCAGCAGGACGGCGAGGCAGAGGTCCAGCGGCGCGTCGTCCGCCAGCATTTCGAGCATGATGCAGGTGTGGGTGTAAACGTCGCCCTCGGGATGCCATTCCGGCGGTTGCTCGCAGCCGATGGTTTTTAAAAACTCGGGCACGATGAATTCCATCAGCCCGGTGTTCACTAACATTTCCACCCCGGTGCGGCGGCGGGGTGAGGTGAGGATTTTTGAGAACTCGTCACGCGTCCGTTCGGGAGAAATCCGCTCCAGCATCGGCGCGCACTCGGCGATGGCGGCGAGCGTCTTCGGCTCGATTTCAAAATCCAGCGAAGTCGAAAAACGCACCGCGCGCATCAGGCGCAGGCCGTCCTCGATGAAACGCGCCACCGGATCGCCGATGGCGCGGAGCACACCCGCCCGGAGGTCCGCCACGCCGCCGACGTAGTCGATGACCTCGCCGGTGTCAGGTCTTTCGAACAGACCGTTCATGGTGAAATCGCGGCGTTGGGCGTCCTCCTGCGGTGTTGAAAACGTCACGGTGTCCGGTCGCCGGCCGTCCTTGTAGCTGCCATCCGTGCGGAAAGTGGCGATCTCGATGTGGTGGCCGGCATTTTTCGCGATGACCACGCCGAAGTGCGCGCCCACTTCATTCGCTCCGGGAAAAAGTTGGATGACCTGGGCCGGTGTGGCCGAGGTGGCGATGTCGTAGTCTTTCGGCTCGCGCTCCAGCAACCGGTCACGCACGCAGCCACCGGCGAAAAACGCCTCGTGCCCTGC
>JBEDKU010000416.1:0-3110 GCA_041172045.1 Verrucomicrobiota bacterium
GAACGAGGCAGTTGCCGTCACCTTGCCCGCGATGTTGGAGTCCCAGCCGGTGATGCCGGTGGCGGCGAGTGCGGGCTGGCGGATGAGGAAGGTGCCGGTGGCGGAGCCGAGATAATTGGGATCGGTGACGGTGGCGGCGACGGCATAACTGCCGGCATAGGTGGGCGCGGTGGCGGAGCCGTTATAGGAAAGGGCGACAGCAATACCCGCGGGGTTGGTGGCGGCGGTGACGGATTTCGGCGAGCCGTCGGCGGTGGCGATCAGGTTCTCCAACAGGATGGACGCCGGGGCCTTCGCGATGACGAGCGTGCCGGTGGCGGAGCCGGTGGCGATGGGGTCGCTGACGGCGGCGGACACGGCGTAACTGCCTGCCGCGGTCGGGGCGGTGGAGGAACCGTTATAAGTCACCAGAACGGGGACGTTCGGCGGATTGGTGGCGACGGTGACAGGTCTTGGCGAGCCGTTGTAGGTCGGGTTGAGGTTGGAGAGGGTGACGGTGACGTTGGTGGAACTGCCGTTGAAATCATCGGCCCCGACGAGGGTGAGGTCGTCTAACGAGAAGGCTCCGGGCGTGACTGAGTTGACGGTGCGGCTCTCGACGCGCAGGCCGGTGAGGTCCTCGATGTTGGAAATGCCGATGGCGGAAAACGGGACGACGACCCGCTGCCAGCCGACGGTCGCGGGCACGGTGATCGGGATGGCTTCCAGGGCGATGCCGCCGCGGGAGATGCCGATTTGCAAGGGCGGCGGGGAGGCTGCTCCGGCGTGGAGCCAGAAGGAAACCGCCGCGTAGCCTCTGAGCGTGCGGGTGGTGGAGGTGAGTGAAACACCCTTGTCGGTGCCGGATGCCACGGAAATGGCGTTGGTGCCGCGATAGACGGGACTGATGCTGGTGAGCGAGGTGCCGGTGGGGCTGGCGTTGGTCCAGCCGGTGTTGAGCGCGTCGTCGAAAACGAGCAGTGAAGGTTGCGAGGGAGCGGCGGCGGGATTGGTGAAGTCCCCATAGACCACGCCGCGGCCGCTGGTGGCCAGATAGACGCGGCCGTAAACGCGGGGGTCGCCGGCGATGTCGTTCTGATAGCCGAAGTTGTGCAGGTTGTCATTGATGCGCACCCAGGTGGCGCCGGTGTCGTCACTGCGGAAAAATCCCGTGGTGGTGCCGATTTTCCCCCAGATGAAGACGGCGGGATGGGTGGCGGCGGGCGCGGCCTTGCCGAAGTCGAACTGATGGACCTCGGCGACGGCGGTGAGTTTCGTGAAGGTCGCGCCGAAGTCGGTGCTGCGGTAGAGCCCGCTGGTTCCGGCGCGGACCCAGAGGTGGCCGTTCTTGCCGGGGACCGTGCGGAAGGCGGCGAAGGCGGAGTTCATGCCGGAGGCGACGACCGAGAAACTCGTGCCGCCGTTGCTGGAGGTGAGCAGGCGTTTCGCGGTGTTGTCCCAGAGGTGGAAACGATTGCCGTCCACGCGGTCTGCGATGGGGGTGAGGGTGTTGCCATGGTAGCCGCGGCGGATGGTGTGGTTGGCGGTGTCCGCGACGTAAATGTTATAACCGTCCGGAGAGGAGGCGATGCCGGTGGGGTTGGTGAAACGGGCGGTGCCGCCATTGCCGGTGGTGTTTCCCGAGGTGCCTGCCAGACCGGCGGCAGTGGTGACGACACCGGCGGAGGTGATCTTGCGGATCGTATGGTTCCCGCTGTCCGCGACGTGGAAGGTGCCGGTGGCGTCGATGGTGATCGCCTTGGGGGTGTTGAACCGCGCGCTGGTGGTGGTGGCATCGGTGCTGCCGCTGGTGCCTGCCAGACCGGCGAAGGTGGTGACTTCGCCCGCGGGGGTGATTTTCCGGATGGCGTGGTTGCCGCTGTCGGCGACGTAGAGATTTCCCGCGCTGTCGAGTGTGATGCCGGCGGGTGAGTTGAAGCGGGCGGCGGTGCCGGTGGCATTGGTGGTGCCGGAAGTTCCTGCCAGGCCGGCGACGGTGGTGACGACTCCGGCGGAGGTGATTTTGCGGAGGGTGTGGTTTCCCGCATCGCAGACGAACACGTTTCCAGAGGCATCCACGGCGAGACCGGCGGGGGCGTTGAAACGGGCGTTGACTCCCGTGGCATCGGTGGAGCCGGTGAGGCCGGGGCTGCCGGCGAGGGTGGTGACCACGCCCGCGCTGGTGATTTTGCGGATCGTGTGGTTGCCGGTGTCGGACACGTAAACATTCTTGGCGGCGTCCACCGCGATTCCGGCGGGTGAGTTGAAACGGGCGGTGGTGCCGGTGGCATCGGTGGAGCCGGAAACGCCCGCGCCACCGGCCATGGTGTTGACGCCGCCATTGGCGACGACGCGGCGGATGGTGTGGTTCGCCGTGTCCGCGACGTAACGGACGCCGGCGGAATCGAGTGCGATGGCCGAGGGCGAGTTGAAACGGGCGTCGCCGCCGGTGGCATTGGTGGTGCCGGGGACGCCAGCCGATCCGGCGAGGACGCCGAAGGTCGGGGAGCCGGCGGTGACGATGAGCGACTGCGAATTGGTGGAAACCGTCCAGGTCGCACCGTTGTCGGTGGAGAGGTAGGTTGGCGAATTCGGCGGGCACCAGAGCAGGCGCTGGCCGTCGGTGGAGAGGATGACGCGGTTGTGGCCGTTGATGATCGGAGCGGGCGTGGTCGGAAATGCAGCCCATGTCGCGGCGGCATCCTGCGAGTAAAGCGTGGTGCCGCTGTTCTGGCGGATCATTTTCGACGGCGCGAGATCGGCGCCGGTGATCACGCTGGTGGAACCACTGCCGGGGTTGAGCGCGCCACGCAGCGGCGAGCGGCCGAGGTCGTCGTGGCGGAAGCCGGTATAGTCGCCGATCACACTAACAAGCGGTGGCCCGGCGGTCGGGCTGTGGAGGCCGAGTGGCACGGTTTCTTCCAGGCCGTCATTGAAAAACGTCCAAGTGCGGGTGGTGCCGGATGTGGCGAGGTTGGTGGTTTGAAAGAGTCCGAAGCCGGTGTTGAAAATGGCGCGGCTGGAGTTGTGGGGATCGATGTCGATGTCGGTCATCCAGTGCGGCGTGGGGTTGGCCCATGGGGAATTGCCAAGGGACTTGGTGCCGGTGCGCAGCGCGGCGGTCCAGGTAC